>JACOEF010000562.1 GCA_024998705.1 Nitrospira sp. | reverse complement strand
TGAGATGGCGGGTTGGCAGGTTCGACTAGTTTCGTCACCCAGCCATCTTTGCTCTGAACCAGTCCGATCAAGCCGGTAAACGTCGTGGCACCGGACACGCCAGAGACCTGGCTGGTTCCACTGGCCTGACCACAATCGCCGACTCCCACCACACAGACAGTGGCATTCGATACATCCACAAGATCATTTTCCATGCAGTTCAGCGCACCAGCTGATTGATTACACCCGGCATTAAAAACCGAGTCTTTCAGGCCGACGAAGTACTGGGTGGACACATCCGTCTTGTCGGATTTGCTGTAATACCGCCCGCTGCCCGCAAAAACCCATACGTTAGCCGCGTCGTCCATCGTCACAGCCGGTGCCGTCGCAACCGGACCCAGCTCCGCCCCCGATGCAAACGTATCCAACATCTCGGTGGGCACGCGGGCACTGCCTGATGCAATGCCCCACTGAGTCGGACTGGTGACTGTACCGAACTTGGACGTGACTCCTCCGGCTCCCATGGTCAAACGATACATCTTGCCACGCCAGGGAAGTGCCCCGTCATGAATTACTCGCCCGCAATACACGACATCGTGGCGGTAATCGAGATCTCGATCAAAAGCCGTGATGTCTCCGATATACGAATTCCAGGTCCCCACTGAATACGTCGTCACCAGGCTGTTGCCGCTGCCTGGCCCTGTAGCAAGATCGATGGCAAAGACTTTTGCGCTCTGCGCCACGCTCGCGTCATACCCGGTCGGGCCGGACCCGACCACCATGTACCATTTCGCATTCGTATTACTGGCCTTAGCATCCGCTGCAGGATTTACTCGGACCACAGCCGGCACACTGGTCGTCAGCCCCAAATTCGAGCTACTGAACGACCACAGCAACTTGGGGGCATCGGGGTTGGTCACATCCATCGCAAAGTAGGAACTATAAAAAGTATAGTCCGTACCGCTGATGTTGACCGTCATCGGCGGCGCGCCGGATCCAGCTACGCAGGCGCCGCAACTTCCACCCATTCTAAATCCGCCAATCAGGATCGTACCCCATCCGTTCGGATGATCGGTGTCCGGGGTGAAAATCCGAACATCCGCTACTTTGAGTGGCAAATCGACATAATACGTATGCTGATAGTCAGCACGACTCAAGAACTCCAGCTGAGGAAGGAGTTCATACGGAACGAATCCCCACAACTCATCCCCTAATGGAGCCCCACTGGAGTTGTCCGCTGGAGCAGTGGTGAACCAACCGTGTTCGGTGATATTCGTGGGAGCAGAGGGACTTGCATCATCGCCGGGATGGTAGTACCCCGCGTTGAACGCGTGTAGCATGCCATCATTTCCCCCCACATAGGCCACCTGCCGGCGGTTGTACCACTTCTGCAGGAATGCCGAATAGCTCTGATCGCCATAGAGCGCGTCGTGCCGATCCTTGGTACCCGCAACCAGCGTCGGTGTGGAGTGAATGACGTCTCCGAGCTTCCACACTTTCAAGGAGCTGCTTCCTCCAGACGTGACGCTGAGGCGACGGTCCCTTGTCGTCGACTGCTCTGGACAGGTCCCCACATCACAGCCGCGCACAAAATTAATGATCTGGGTACCCTCAGCGCTCGATGCGGCACGAAGATATGGACGGAGGGTTGACTCGTTGGCAGTTGAAAAGGCTATCTGCTCACTCGCATCGACGACTCCATCATGATTGGAATCGACCCAGGTGAGGATGGTGCGAGTGGTGGAATCTTTCAAGGCCAGTCGTTTCCCGGCCTCCCAAATCGGGAGAATCTCGCTCAACGCCTGTCCGCAGGGATTGCAGTCTGCCACCGTTACGGAGCTGTCGCCATTCTGGTCGTTCGGCAAACCATCGCCGTCAGTGTCGACGTATTTATCGACCTTCACGGAATTCGAGAGTGAATCAAAGCGAGTCTTAATGATCTTGTCGACCTTGTAATCAAGCCGACCATCTTGATTCGTATCCTCGCGAGTATTGCCGAAAGTATCGATGAAGAGGGCCTGCGTATAGCCCGTCCACTTCACGTCGCTGAGCGTCGTGGGTTCGATCGTGCTGGGATAAAAATAGGATTGGTACAGGGCCCCTTCGCCGGTAGAGGCAGTGGCCAGCACGGATACAGATGAACCGGACGCACTTCGCCTAAGAATGCTTGCGATCGTGGCGAGCAGCTTGTCTTGAAGATCGTCCACGTTCGAAGATTCAAAATAGGCATCCGGAACACCGTCCGGAGTCGCCGCGCCGGTGAGATTGTTCTCTTTATCCCATTCATTCGTTTGTGGGATGCCGTCATTATTGGAATCCTCAAACCCTCCCAACCGGGCAGCTTGGGCCAGAATCCCACGACCATTCATGTTGCCGAATGCAAAGAATGAATACACCGTCACGCTCTGGGTGCCTGCGATGCAATGCCCGGTGACCGCCAAACCTGCGATCGTCCCATCACTCGTGCCACTGCAGGGACGGAGATCGCTCGTGTGCGCCCAATAGGCGACATCATCCAGATAGTGGCTACCGTTGTCGGCATAGTCGGTCTTGTGCTCGGCAAGCAGATCACTAAATGGAGTGGCTGCGTGCAAATTACATGTGCCGTTAATGGGGCGTGGAGGGGCCGCACTATCATTCCCAAGGCAATGTTGCCCATGATGAGCATGGGCATAGTCTTGCAGCGCTGTCGGTATATTTTGATCTTGGGTCGGTTCGCCGTCTGTGAACATGATCACAAATGTCCGGCAGCAAGCCACAACCTGCGAACTCGCGGACCATGGCGGCGTATGGTTCTGCCCGAAGAAGTACGGATCACGACCACACGCATTGGTGATGTAACCGGACGGACACGTTTCAGTCCCGACCAGGGCCGTGATTTCGCCCGTGCCGACCGACCCGGCACCACTCGTGGCAAAATTGACGCCGTTTGAACTGCCGCCGGAAAACGCGATCGGATAGACATAGCCCGTCGAGAACGTCGATTGGATCTGTGCGACGTACCGCGCGGTTTCATACAGGGCCTCGCTGAGCGGAGTCCACGTCGAAGGATAGGACTCCTGCACCGCATCCACCATGGCCGCTGTGTTCGTCGTGAAAGTCTCAACTCCGGTTCCGGACCAGTCGATAGACTGACGGGAGCCGGCGCCCACCAACATCCGCGCGCCTTCACTGCTCGACTTGAATTCCATCAAGCCGAATCGTGCCTTGCTACCGATCTGCTGAATGACACCTGCGGGCTCGTTCGTATATCCAACCTTCAGATGATATTTTCGAATGCTGTACGAGTCGCCACAATTGCTATCAAAAGTCGCATCGTCCTCAACGCAAAAATAGGAGCCTGAGACATGAATCGAAATTGTGCCAGGGCTACTATTTCTATCCGCGAGCGGAATATGCCCGACATATGTATTGGCACCAGTACCACTGTTATAATTTACACTCGCGCGCTCAGTGTTCACCCCGCTAGCCTGCGCGCGAACGGTCTTCAAGGCCGGTGTCCCGCTGGCCGGGCAGGTTCCATCCGCAGCCCTGGCACTGAAACAATCTCCACCGATCATGGCCCGCTTCACCGCGTCGAACCGACGCAAGGTTGCCCAGTTCAAGAAATTACCGTCCCACTCCGTATCCGGACAAGCTGCATTCAATGCTGCCTTGCCAGTCCCACTCTCAAATCGGGTGTTCGTCGTGCTATAGGTATAACAACTGAGTGAATCGAAATAGCCTGAATATCGTGTAGTGTCGGTCCACGTCGTCGTTGTCGAAGTACTCCCATCGGCCAATGTTCCGCATGACGTCGACTCACAAGCTCGATTGCTCATGCTGCCTGAGTTGTCCATCACGACGATGATAGTGGGTGTCGTCGCGTTCGTAACGAAGGCCGGCACAGCAGTGTAGTCGGCATTGGACACCACGGCTAAGGCCTCACCGGAGCCAACCAACGAAGCGCTCAGGCTTCCGGCCACAAGCATCACAGCAACAAGGGTTCGACGATTCATGCGTTCTTCCTCCTCATCTCAAGCAGAACAACAGCCGTCGAATGCGCGGCGACGAGTTGAGATAAGACCTTTCATGCACTATGGCGGCAACGTGACCACCATCTTGTCGATGTGGCCTTCTTTTAGATGAAACTTTACGAGCGACGTGGGAATGATCTGTTCAATCTCAAGTGGCTCCCCTTCGTGACTCACCACCACCACCGCGGACTTCAGCACATAGCTCCGACCATCGATGCGAATGGTCGATCCCTGCACCTCATCAATCACCCCGGACTGAAACCCAGCCGTTGAAAACGGCATGACACCTTCAGTTTGTGCCAACACGAATGAAGGG
>JACOEF010000357.1 GCA_024998705.1 Nitrospira sp. | reverse complement strand
GGCAACCGCAGCCGCCTGATCCAATCTAACGCCTCTTGATGTTGTGCCGTCTCGCCTTTGCCCTCCGTGAGCTCCTTTCGGCTGAGCTTCACCGGCGTCATGTCGGCCATATTTTCATTGTCGATGATGAGGTCGACCGAGTTGTCTCTAAAGGGCAGGCACTCGCCGTTGGCATGGGTGCCGGTGCCGGTCCAGCCGCCTGTTTTCGCGCGTTTGGTCTGGAGTTGCAAAAATGGGCGGGTGACGTCCAGCGAAATGTAGTGGATGCCTTGTTTCTCGAACGGCAGCAATTCCTGTCCTAATTCGCGGGCGACATAACCAAGCCCCCCGCCGATCTCGACAATGACTTTTGGCTTTGGTTTGAACCAGCCCAGCCGGCGGAGTTGGCGCATGAGCAGGCGGCCATAAGTCGTGCCGCTCAGGGCCTCGCATGGATCCCGGAAGAGGTGGGAGACGGTGGTCTCGATCAGATCGAAGTGTCCATCCTCCAGGTCGCTTTCCTTCAGCTCGTGAACGTGGAAGTCCTCAAGATGCTCCTCGCCTTCAAATTCCTGTTGGCCTGACCAGCCTTCCCGGATTTGTTGCAGGAGCAAGTCCCATTTGGCCTTGTGGCGATGGCCGCCGGGCGGCTCCGTGCCCAAGTAGCATAGCGAATAGTTAGGCGTGGACCACCGAGCCAGATGCCAGGACCCCGGTTGGCCGTCCGGGCCGCAGATCTTATTACCGTACTTCTCCAAGAGCGCGCCCACCGTAATGTGGCCGTTCATCGAGGTGAGCATTTCAATGCCGACGGCATTGAGCCGGACGAGGGGAAAATCGTCGTCGAGCGGGGCCAGCCACCATTCGTCAAAGGCGTGCTGGTAGGCGACGAGGTCGGGAATACGCCAGGCAAGCAGGCTGAGGGTGTCGCCGCTCAGGGTGAGGGGCTCTTGGATGGCTGCGGCAGCTTTCATCTGGTTAGATCCTGGCGCGAAAAGCCGCAGCCTACACGAGCGTGGCGCCGGCGTGCAAGAACCTTGATGAGGATGAGTGGCTACGTCTGTGAGGGCAGCAACGGCGACTCCGTTACGATGATCATGCCGCGCATAATGGGGTGGATGCGGCACTGGTAGGGATATCGGCCAGGCGGCAGGCTGGGGATCGTATAGGTTCCCCCAGGCTCAACGGCGCCGGAATCAAAGGCACAGCGCCCGCTCTCGTCAAAACACGCATCGTGGGTCACCGTATGATGGGTGGGCGTGGGATTGTCCCAGCGAATGGCTCCTCCAGCGGTGACGGTCACGGCTGCGGGCACATAATAGGGTGATCCGCTGTCCATCAGGACTTGTGTTGCCGGTGGCGTCGCAGACGTCGGCCAGGCCATCAAGGTGCTTGCTACCATCACGAAGAGACACAGTCGCCAGCTCATAGCGTCGTCGTTCCGGTGAATAAATATACCTTCATTATACATAGAGACAGGTTCCCGGCGGAAGGATTCAGTTGGCCCCTCGGGATACGTCCGCTTGGGCTGGGGGGCTGACAAGGACCGCATCGCGCTGAATGGGCCTCGGAGGCGTCGTCACTGCGAATGTGGACGCCTAAAGGGGCGCGACTGCGGTGCAATCTGATACAGGTTGGTGCGCGCGCAGGATGGTTGCAAGAACCTGGTTGTTCATGCTAGATGGAGGCCGCTTTACCACCGACGTGCCATGCTGAAGACTTGAGAGGAGGACGTGGAATGGCGAAGAAAATTGTGAAGAAGAAAAACGTTGCTGCTAAAGCCTCGCGGCCTAAAAAAGTCGCGGCGAAAAAAGCGACGAAGCCGAAGAAAGCCGTGAAAGCCAAGAAGGCGGCGGTGAAAGCTAAGCCGGCCGCAAAAGCCAAGCAGTCTGTGAAGGCTAAGAAGGTGGTGAAGGCGAACCCTGCCGCCAAGAAAGCCGCCAAGCCTGCACGAAAAGTGGCCCCAAAGCCGGCTGCCGCAAAGGCGAAACCTCTGTCCAAGGCCAAGTCCGTCCCCAAAGCGGTGAAGCCGGCGCTGAAAGCCGTCAAGCCTGCGGCGAAGCCAACACCCAAGTCTAAGCCTACGCCTCCCAAGGTCAAATCCCCGGTCGAGCCCTCGGCTGTCGTTCCTGAATCGACACCTGCGAAGCCGCAGGTGCCGGAGGTCAGCAAGGTGGCGAAGGTGGAACCGGAGCCGCAACCGCTGGAGCTTGATGACGAAGAGGAGTTGGCGGAAGACTTGGATGACGTGTCGGAAGAGATCGAGGAAGAAATCGAAGAAGAGCTCGGACTCGATGGTGAAGATGACGACGTGGACTATCTGGAAAAGTCGGAAGATCTCCTCGACGACGCAGACGAGTATCGCAACAATTAGCCCACGTTGGCGTCGTGGCGTGCCGGGTTGTGCTCGGGTGATGCCTCTCCGTGCCGCGTGTTCCCTGGCCAGTGAAGGTTCCGCTGAACCGTCCACATGGGGTCCTGTGTGCCGGGATGCATGGGGTCCTCTTCGGAGAGAATCCGCAGCTCCGTTGCTGTGGTGTCCTACCGGTCGCGCTCTCTGGCAATCACGCTGATCCTAACAGATCTCTTATGAGTCATTTTCTGTTTATCGCCGGAGCTCTTCGTGAGCGGACCTCCCAGGAAAGTGCCGAGCTGCAGCTGGGTGCCGGGATCTGGGGGCTCTGCACGGCCTTGATTCGCGATAATCTCCAGAAGTTTTTGACGCCGGAGTCCCATGGGTTGGTGTACGTGCTCAAGGAAGGCATTCGCGCGGAGTTTGCGATGACCTCGACGGTCCAGCCGTTTCAAGCGCTGGACGAATTGCTCAAGGATGAGGTGCGGACGGAAGCTCGGTATGGCTTCGTGCGGGTCACTCCGTTGCGGCGCTGGCAGGGCCATGCGCCCGACTGTCAGGCCCTGCTCCAACGCGCATTGGGTATCGAGGAGCAAGCCGAGTTGACCAGACGGCTCAGTCTCGGAATGCATCGATTGACGGAAGCAGAGTATCGGGAGATTCTGACGGAGCTGGGGGCTGAGGAGTAATCGTTGGCGGCGTGCCCGGCGTGGGGTCTAGTCGAGCGTGCCTCCCGTCATGAGGTGGTAGGCTTCCCCAACAGTGCGGACCTCCTTCACGTCGACGTTGAGTTCCCACGCGAGCCGAGTGAGATTCCAGCGGGGATCATCGCGCTGTCCCTCCGGAATCAGAATGGTACGGCAGCCTTCGCGTGCCGCCGCGCGAATTTTGTCCGGAATTCCCCCGACCCAGCCGATGGTGCCGTCCTTGTTGATGGTACCGGTCATGGCTATGCCTCGCCGGATCTGCTCTCCCTTTAACAATGCGGCAAATCCGACCGTCATAACCCCACCGGCACTAGGGCCCTCTGTGCCGGTGGCGGCATAGGCGATGCCGATCACCTTGACCGTGCCGGTATGATCGACAGATGGTGTGTGTGCTACGGCGTATTCAAAAGCGAGAGCCATGGACCCCAGATTGGCCTCCCCTGGTCTAATATTGCCGCCTAGCCATTGAAGAGCGATCGGGGTGGGGGTCGGCTGGTGATCCCCACGCAAGAGGAGGAGCTCAAACACTCCGCGGTTGTTGCTCTGGATGGCCGCCAACATGGGGACTTCAACCACGGATTCCGCGGTGGCTATCCGACCCTCTGTGAGCCCTGCCAGGATGCAGGCGCACAAGAGGCACAAGCCGCGAAAGATGGTGAGGGTGATACCCTGGTGTGTGGTGGCCAGCATATGAGAGGGAGTGTAGCAAAGGTATCGGGGGTGTAAAGTGTTTGCGCGTGTATGTGCCCGTGAGTTGGCTCGAAGAGTTTGTATGGAATTATTGACGCGACCTGTTGGATCATCTCGATTCCCCATCTGGCCCTTCATCGCGACGTTGTGGGGAATGATTCTGCTCCCTGGGATGCTGCACGCAGAATGTACGGTGGAGACGGGCGGGACCAACGCGACGGCGATGTTCACGCTGCGCCTGGCTTCCACGTGTACGGAGGCTGAGCGAGAGGCGCGTGCCGTGCCTGCGGGTGATCTGCTGCGGGCGCTGGCGGCGGGGAAGGGGCTGGATTTGGCCGGGGTTGTCGTTGACGGCGATCTGGTGCTCGATGAGTTGCCGGCTCAGAAGGTGAGTGCGGTGGGCGACCTAGCACCCGAGGATCGTCGAGTGCTTGAGGGACTGAGCGACGAGGAGGTGCATGTCATTCGCGGGCCGTTCGTGATCAAGCACTCACGTGTGAAGGGACGGATCGTCAATCGTCTCAAGAGTGGCTTTCTGCTGATCACGGG
>JACOEF010000059.1 GCA_024998705.1 Nitrospira sp. | reverse complement strand
GACAGTCTTCTCATAGAGCCGGTCCCGGGGGGCCAACACCACCACCGGCATGTTCTTATCGATGAGCGCGATCGGTCCATGCTTCATTTCTCCCGCAGCATATCCTTCCGCATGGATATAGGAAATCTCCTTGAGTTTGAGTGCCCCCTCCAGCGCGATCGGATAGTTGATCCCACGCCCGAGAAACAAGAAATCCGATTTCTTGTAATACCGTTTCGCGATCGCCAGAATCTCCGCTTCCCGGCCAAGCACATGTTTCACCAACGTCGGCAACGTGACCAGGCGATCGAGCCAGGCCTTTCCGTCCGCCACACTCAGTACACCCCGGACCCGGCCGAGATGCAAGGCCAACATGTAGAGCGCCGCCAACTGAGCGGTAAACGCCTTCGTCGAAGCAACGCCGATTTCAGGGCCGCAATGGGTATACAGCACACCATCGGACTCGCGGGCCAAGGTGCTGCCCACCACATTCACGATCGAAACGACACGCGCCCCTTTCTGCTTCGCTTCCCGCGCCGCAGCCAGCGTATCGGCCGTTTCACCCGACTGCGAAATCGTGATGAACAGGTCATTCTTTTCAATCAGCGGGTCGCGATACCGGAACTCGCTTCCGATATCGACCTGCACCGGCGTACGGACCATTTCTTCGAGCAGATACTTCCCGACCAAACCCGCATGCCAACTGGTGCCGCAGGCCACGATCCAAATGCGTCCGACTTCGGCGAACTGTTTCGGCGTCAATCCGATATCCGGAAGATCCGCCTCGCCGCTCTCATAGGAGTAGCGCCCCCGGATGGTATCCAGAATCGTCTGCGGCTGCTCGTGAATTTCCTTCAGCATGAAGTGGGGATACCCGCTCTTTTCAGCGGCAGAGGCATCCCACGTCACCGTCGTCTTCTTGCGCGTGACGGCCCGGCCGTCGAGATCCGTAAACGCCACCGCGCCGGCCGTGACTTCGACCACGTCGCCTTCGTCGAGAAACGTCACATCTCTGGTATGGGCCAACATCGCCATGACATCCGAACCGACGAACGACGCATCGGCCGTGCGGCCGATCACCAACGGGCAACCGGACCGAGCCGCGACCAGCATGCCGGGTTCGCGCTCTGAAATCACCGCAATGGCATAACTTCCCCGAATCTCCTTGGCCGCCGCGCGCACCGCATCCGCCAGATGCAGTTTGTGTGTCTTCATGTGTGTATCGATCAAGTGCGCGACGACTTCCGTGTCGGTTTCGGATTGAAACTTGTAGCCGTCCTTGACCAGACGCTGTTTCAGCTCGACGTAGTTTTCGATGATTCCGTTGTGCACAAGCACGCAACTCTCGGAGCGGTGCGGGTGCGCGTTCTGTTCGGAGGGCTTGCCGTGCGTCGCCCAGCGCGTATGCCCGATCCCGCACATCCCGCCGATGGCCTTCTGCTCCAGCGACTTCTGCAGGTTGATCAGCTTGCCGACGCTGCGACGAATCTCAATTTTCTCTCCGCGCTGAATCGCCACGCCGGCCGAGGCGTACCCGCGATACTCCAGCTTCGACAACCCGTTCAACAAAATCGGTACTGCGTCCTGATTTCCCACGTAGCCAACGATGCCACACATAGGTCGCCGTTACCTCCGTTTTGTACGTTGAACTGCCGGTTGCTTCTTCTTCACGGAACGCTTCGAGGACGTCGCTGCCTTGGCAGGCGCAGAAGTCTTCGCACGCTTCACGGTCTTGGCAGAGGTTGCAGCCGTTGCAGGCGTGGCACGCTTCGCGGCTGGAGCCGGAGGCGGGACCTGCCCGCTCTGTAACGCACGCCGCCTGGCCGCCCAGCCCTCGCGAGTGACCTGGGGCACACGCGAAATCACCAGCGCATCGGCCGGCACATCCTGCGTCACCGTAGCCCCGGCCGCGATCACGGCCCCCTGTCCCACGGTCACGGGCGCAACGAGTTGGACGTCACTGCCGATGAACACGCCGGCGCCGACCACGGTGTGAAATTTCTTATAGCCGTCGTAATTACAGGTGATGGTTCCAGCGCCGATATTCACACCGGCGCCGATCGTGGCGTCGCCAAGATAACTCAGATGGTTGGCCTTCGACCCCTCGCCGAGTTCCGTCTTTTTCATCTCCACGAAATTGCCCACCTTCGCCTTGCGGCGCGCGATCACACCGGGGCGCAGGTGCACAAACGGCCCGAGATGGCACTCTTCCTCCACCTGCGACTCACGCAGAATGCAGTGATCCAGAATCTCCACCCTGTTGCCGATGGAACAATCGGTGATCCGGGTCCCGGAATGCACAACCACCGATTCCCCGACCACCGTCCGGCCTTCGAGCGTCACATTCGGATAGAGCAGCGTATCGCGTCCGATGGTCACATCGGCATCGATCCAGGTGGACGCCGGATCCCGCATCGTCACGCCGGCTTCCAGCCATCGCTCCCGAATCCGCCGGCGAATCACTCCCTCAGCCTCCGCCAATTGCACGCGGCTGTTGATCCCGAGCCCTTCATCGATGTCCCGCAGGCGTAACGCCGACACGGTGCGTCCCTGCTGAACCGCCATCTGTACGATATCGGTGAGGTAATACTCGCCTTGCGCATTCCGGGGATCGAGTTTGTCGAGCGCCGGAAAGAGAAATTCGCCGTCGACCACATACGTACCGACGTTGATCTCGCGCACCGCCCGTTCGGCCTCAGATGCGTCCTTGTCTTCCACAATGCTCTGCACCGCGTTATCCGCCGCGCCTTGCAGCCATTCATCGCGACGCCGGCGAATGACCCGTCCGTAGCCGGAGGCGTCGTCGAGCACGGCGGTCAACAAAGTCACCGCAGCTCCCTGG
>JACOEF010000808.1 GCA_024998705.1 Nitrospira sp. | reverse complement strand
GAGTCCGTCACGCTTCGGATTCATACCCATGTGCGCGAAGATGCGATTCAACTGTATGGCTTTCTCACGGCTGCTGAGAAAGAGGCCTTTCTCTTGTTGACCGGCATTTCCGGGATAGGGCCAAAATTGGGACTCAGCGTGTTGTCTACGCTCTCGGTACGCGATCTGTTTTCAGCCATTCAAGCGGGTGATATTGAGAAACTGGGCACGGTCTCGGGGGTCGGGAAAAAGTCCGCAGCCCGAATCGCGCTGGAGTTGAAAGATAAAGTGGCACGGCTCCATCCGGCGGGTGAACAAGTGGGGACGGAGACTGGGCGGCCTGAGAACCCGCTTTACGAAGATGCCTTGTCGGCGCTGGTGAACCTCGGGTACCGGCAGCCTGATGTGAAAGAGGCTCTGAAGAGGGTGGAGAAGTCCGGCGCCATGGCGCAGGGACTGGAGGGTGTGATTCGCGAGGCACTGAAGGACCTAGCCAAGGGGTGACGCATGCTGAAGTGGTTGCAGAGGCAAGGGGGGCGCCGCTGGTGGGTCGGGTCGGTGAGGCTGATCATTTTTGTTGCGATGGTTTTGTCCGGATCAGTCGGGTTAGCCAGCGCGACCGATGGGGTGGAGGAGCCGAAGAGCATCCGCAAGACCTGCGGGAAGTGCCCCGAAGGCTATGCCACGACTGGTGTCACCCAGGCGCCGGAGTTGTGCAAAGACGGCGAGCCGACCCTTGTGCAATGTGTGCCGTTGGGGGGCAACATGCTCTCCGTGTGCGGGACCTGTCCGGAAGGGTATACAGAGGTCGGGCGCTCGAATGTTCCTTCGCGTTGCGGCTCCATGGACGGCGGACTCGTTTCGCAGTGCCAGTTGCAGAACATGGGCACCGCCATGCCGGACCCCAGTCAAGGCGGAGTCAGGTGCCCGCCCGATTGCGGGAGCACGGCTGCGCCCGGCCAGGGTGCCGCACCCCCGCCGCCGAAATTCAGGCCCTCACCGGAGGGCAGGTAGCATCGAAGTCTTGTTCGGACGGATCGTCTTATGTCAGACCGCACGGTGAGTAACCAATTGACCGACGACGAACGTGGCCTTGAAGCCGCACTGCGTCCACATAGCTTGCAAGAGTATGTCGGCCAGTCACGGATGAAGGAATCGCTGGAGATCTGTATCGAGGCGGCCAAACGTCGCGGCGAGGCGCTGGACCATGCGATTTTTTATGGACCACCGGGGCTCGGGAAGACGACGATTGCGCATATCATCGCGCGGGAGATGGGCTCGGCCATTCGGTCGACCTCGGGCTTGGTCCTGAGCCATGCCGGGGATCTCGCGGCGATCTTGACCAACCTGCAAGAGCGGGACGTGCTGTTCATCGATGAAATCCATCGCCTCCCGGCCTCGGTTGAGGAAGCCTTATATCCGGCGATGGAAGACTATCAGCTGGATTTGGTGGTCGGCCAAGGGGCTTCCACGAGGACCGTGAAGCTGGAATTGCCGCGGTTTACGCTGGTGGGAGCCACGACCAGGGCCGGAGCATTGACGTCGCCGTTGCGGGATCGGTTCGGCTTGGTTCACAGGCTGGAGTTTTATTCGTCGCAGGAACTGACGTCGATCGTCGCCCGCTCGGCCGGCTTGCTGAATATTCCGATCGACGAGGCCGGTGCGGCGGAAATCGCTCGCCGGGCTCGCGGCACACCGCGCATCGTGAATCGGCTGATTAAGCGTATCAGGGACTATGCCGAGATCAAAGCCGGCGGTCGAATCACCAAGCAGGTGGCGCAGGATGCGTTGGTCTGGTTGGCGGTCGATGCCGCCGGATTGGATGAGATGGACCGGCGCATTCTCTTGACCGTCATCGAGAAATTCAACGGCGGGCCCGTCGGAGTGGATTCCCTGGCGGCGGCGGTGCAGGAGGACAAGGGCACGCTGGAGGACGTCTATGAGCCGTATCTGATCCAGGCGGGTTTTTTGGAGCGTACCGGCCGTGGCCGGCAGGCGACCAGGCTGGCCTTTGACCATTTCAAAAAACAAAAAGATCTTCTGTCGCTCTCCGATGACGATACATCCGTCGCAACTCCTTGAATCCCCGCACCTATCCTTGCAATGCCCGCGCTGGCTCCTGTAGGATACCCACTTGTCCAAGTTCAACCCGTGGGCTTGGAATCGTTTTGCGGCCTCGTCTCTTACAAGGCAGGACCCGCGAGGAGGGAGTCCCCCCGTCATGTCTGATGACCTGCAAGGACATCGTCAGGAAATCG
>JACOEF010000455.1 GCA_024998705.1 Nitrospira sp. | reverse complement strand
GCTTGCCATGGGCTCGGATCAACAGACAGTTTAAGTGGAGGGGAATGCGATTCAGATCATCAGCCGGGCAGCATTTCTGCCAGAGCGCCTTCGGCACCACCCCGAACATGGCCCCGCCGTCCAGCCGGAATCGGCCGTCGGTGACTGGATAGATGTCAAAGGCTCCGAGTTTCATAACACCACCGGCTCGCGATAGGTTCCATACACTTCCTTCAACGCGGCGCAGATTTCTCCCAACGTCGCCTTCGCTTTCACGGCTTCAATCAGAGCCGGCATGAGGTTCTGGTGACAGGCGGCCGTTTCCTGCACCTCCTCTAATGAGCCGGCCATCTTGAAGGGATCACGCGATTTTCTGAGATCGGAGAGGCGCGCGACTTGTTCCTGTTCCACTTCCGGTCCGATCTTCAAAATGGGGATAGAACGTTCTTCCTGTTCCACGTGATCGGTGACGCCGACGATAGTCCGCTCGTTCTGTTCAATCTCTTTCTGATACCGTTGCGAGGCATCCAGGATTTCCCGCTGCGGAAAACCGCGTTCTATGGCCGCCACCATTCCACCCATCTCATCCAGTTTTCGGAAATAGTTTCGCGCTCCCTCTTCCAGTCGGTTCGTCAGCGATTCGACGAAGTAGGAGCCGCCCAACGGATCGACGCAGTGCACGATTTCACTCTCGGCGGCGATAAGCTGTTGTGTCCGCAAGGCCAGCGTCACGGCTTCTTCCGTGGGCAGCGCCAGGGTTTCATCCATTGAGTTGGTGTGGAGCGATTGTGTCCCGCCGAGCACGGCGGCCAGCGCCTGCAACGTGGTCCGCACCACGTTGTTCATCGGCTGTTGGGCGGTCAATGAGCAGCCGGCCGTCTGGGCGTGGCAGCGGAGTTGGAGGGAGCGGGGATTTTTCGGGTGGTAACGCTGCTCCATTTCACGCGCCCACAAGCGTCGGGCGGCGCGGAACTTGGCAATCTCTTCGAAGAAGTCATTGTGCACGTTGAAAAAGAAGGAGAGCTGCGGGGCGAATACATCCACGTCGAGGCCGGATTTCACGGCCGCCTCCACATAGGTGAGTCCGTCGTACAGTGTGAACGCGAGTTCTTGAACGGCTGTCGAGCCTGCTTCCCGGATGTGGTAGCCGCTGATGCTGATTGGGTGCCACTTGGGAAGATGGGTCGCACAGTAGGCGATCGTATCGACGATGACCGCGAGGTGTGGTTCGGGCGGGAAGAGCCACTCCTTTTGCGCGATATATTCTTTCAGAATATCGTTCTGTATCGTGCCGCCGAGCCGCTCGAACGGGATGCCTCGTTTTTCGGCCAGGGCCAGATACATGGCAAAGAGCACGGCCGCCGGTCCGTTGATCGTCATGGAGGTGGTGACCTGATCCAGGGGAATTCCATCGAATAGTCGTTCCATGTCGGCCAGTGAGGAGATCGCCACGCCGCAGTAGCCCACTTCACCCCGTGCCATCGGATCTTCGGCATCCAGGCCCATGAGCGTCGGCAGGTCAAAGGCAACGCTGAGGCCGGTCTGTCCCTGTGCCAGGAGATACTTAAAGCGCCGATTCATATCGTCCGCGGAACCGAACCCGGCGAATTGCCGCATGGTCCAGAAGCGGCCTCGATACATGTTTGGGTAGATGCCTCGGGTGTAGGGGAATGCGCCCGGTTGGCCGAGATCCTGCTCGACGTTCCACCCCTTGAGATGGTCTGGGCCGTAGACTCGTTCGATGTCTAATCCGGAGAGGGAAGAGAAGTGAGATTTCCGCTCGTTCATGACGCGGCCCTCCAGGAAAGAATGCAAACGTCAGCTCACATGCGCCGTCTGGTCTCCATACACATAGAATCCATGTCCGCTCTTTCTCCCCAGCCAACCGGCTTCGACATACTTGCGCAGCAGGGGGCAGGGGCGAAATTTCGGATCACCCAGGTCTTGATGCAGCACCTCGCAAATAGCGAGTACCGTATCCAGACCGATGCGATCGGCCAAGGCCAGGGGACCCACGGGATGGTTGGTCCCTTCCACCATCGCTAGGTCGATCGCTTCGGCAGATGCCACGCCCTCCTCCAATGCAAAGACGGCCTCGTTAATCATGGGAATGAGTACCCGATTGACGATGAAGCCGGGTGAATCCTTGCACAGCACGGCGGTTTTCCCTGCGCGACGGACGAGTTCCAGGGCCAGTTGCACCGTATGTTCGGAGGTCTCGATGGCTCGCACCACTTCGACCAATCGCATGACCGGGACAGGGTGCATGAAATGAATGCCGACCACGCGATCCGGACGACCCGAGGCCATGCCAAGGCTCGCGATTGAAATCGAGGACGTATTGCTGGCCAGCAGGGTTGATGGTTCGCAGATTTGCCCCAGTTGGGCGAACAGCGCCCGCTTCATGACCGGATCTTCCGGTATGGCTTCGATCACCACTTGCGCCTCTCGTAAACGTTGCATGTGCTTCATTGGATAAATCATCGCCATGGCCGATCCGGCCTGATCTCCCCGCAACGCTCCCTTTTCAACCGCTTTCGTGACCCCCTGCCAGATTTTCTTGATGGCGTCTTCCAGTGCCTCTTCTGTCGCATCTATGAGGAGGACATTCCATCCCGCGGTTGCCAACACCTGCGTGATGCCACGCCCCATCTGTCCCGCGCCGATGACGCCGATGGTTTTGATATCGTCGATCGTCATAGTCGTTCCTGGTTCAGCGCTCCACGAGGAGGGCGAGCGCTTCTCCGCCTCCAATGCAGAGGGCAGCCAGCCCGCGCCGAGCGTCGCGCTCCTCCATGGCATACAGCAGCGTCGTCAGAATCCTGGCGCCGGTGGCGCCGATGGGATGACCCAGGGCTACCGCACCGCCGTTGACGTTGACCTTCTTGGGATCGAGGCCGAGTTCACGATTGATCGCCAGCGAGACGGCCGAAAACGCTTCGTTGATCTCGAACAGGTCGATGTCGTTGACCGACAGACCTACGTCTTTGAGCAGCCTCCTGATCGCGTCGATCGGCGCAATCGTGAACCATTCCGGTGCCAGCGCCGCACCGGCATACCCTACGATACGGGCCATCGGCACGAGGCCAAGACGGACAGCTTCCTCTTCAGCCATGATGACCAATGCTGCCGCTCCATCGTTGCAGGAGGGGGAATTGCCCACCGTCAGGACGCCATCGTTCTGAAACACTGCGTTGAGCTGTCGGAGCTTGCTCAGATCCACCCGATTTGGCTCCTCGTCGTCGGATACGATGAGTGACGCTCCCTTTTTCTGGGGCACTTCAACCGGAACGATCTCTTTCTTGAAGGCCCCGCGGGCAATCGCGTCCCTGGCCCGGCTGTAACTTTCCAGGGCGAAGTCGTCAACGTCCTGTCTCGATAATTGATACTTGGCGGCGCACAATTCTCCCGCATTCCCCATGTGAAACTGGTTATAAACGTCCCACAGTCCGTCTTTGATTAAACTGTCGGTCAGCTCGCCGTGCCCCAATCGATATCCTTGTCTGGCCTTCTCCAGCAGAAATGGGGCCCGTGTCATGTTTTCCATCCCGCCGGCCACCATGATGTTCGCTTCGCCCAGCGCGATGGCTCTTGTCGCCATGATCACGGTTTGAAGACTGGAGCCGCAGACCTTATTGACCGTCACGGCACCGACGGAATGGGGCAGCCCAGCGCCGATGGCCGCTTGTCTGGCCGGCGCCTGGCCTAGTCCCGCGCCGAGCACACATCCCATCAGGACGCCGTCGATCCGCTCACCCGGCCGTTGGATGCGTTTCACGGCTTCGGCGATGGCGAGACTTCCGAGCTTGGTGGCCGGGACTGGGCTGTAGCTTCCGTTGAAGCTACCCATCGGGGGTCGGGCTGCGCTGACGATGACGGCATGGTGTCTGGCGTTCACAACCGTTTCTCCCAGTCGTTCTCTTCCAGATATTGTTTGACCGTAGCCATGAAGCGGTCGGCCGTGGCGCCATCGATCACTCGATGGTCGAACGAGAGGCTCAAGTAACACATGGGACGGATGGCGATGGCATCGTTGACGACCACGGCGCGTTTCTGCACGGATCCCACTCCGAGGATGGCGGTTTGCGGTTGATTGATGATCGGGGTGCTGAACAGACTGCCGAAGCCGCCGTGGTTGGTGATGGTGAAGGTTCCGTCCTGAACTTCTTCGGGTTTTAATCGCTTGTTCCTCGCCCGTTCGGCCAGGTCTGTTATTTCATGGGCAATCTGGTCTAGTCCTTTGCGATCGGCATGCCGGACGACGGGAACCAGAAGGCCGTCGTCAAGTGCCACCGCGATGCCGATATGCATGTCGTGTTTGATTACGAGTCCCTGCTCCCGCCAGGAGGAATTCAGAAGCGGATGGGCTGTGATGGCGCGAGTGACCGCGCTGATTACGAACGGCAGATACGTGAGTGTGCGGCCTTCGCGGAATCTCGCAATGCCGGTGAAGTCCGCTTCGAAAAATGTCGCCACATGGGCCGCCGTGTGACGGCTCTGGACCATACGTTCGGCGATGGTCTTTCGCATCTGAGAGAGAGGTACGGTCTCTTCATGCGTTGAGGCGGGGGGCGGGGATAGCGTTGTGGTTGACGCCTCCTGCGAGCGGCCGGTCGATTCACGCTTGCCGATCACCTCCAGCAGGTCGTGCTTCGTGACTCTCCCGCCCTCGCCGGTTCCTGTGATCGCGGAGAGATCCAGGCCATGTTCCTTCGCCAGTTGTCGCACGGCGGGGGAGTAGTGACGCTCGCCCGGCCCTGCCTCCATCGGCCGGACCGTCACGCCCCCGACACGATTCACGACGCCGGATGCCGGCTGAGTATCGAGCCTGGCCAACATCGTTCCCACCGGAACGGTTGTTCCTTCCGGCACGAGTATTTCGGTGAGGAACCCGGTCGCAGGAGAGGGGATTTCGAGGGCGACCTTTTCGGTTTCCACTTCCAGAAGGGGCTGATCCTTTTCGACAGAGCCGCCTTGAGGAATCAGCCATTTGACGACGGTCCCTTCCGCGATGCTTTCACCGAGTTGTGGCATCACAATGTCGGTCGACACGTCAACCTCCGGTTAGGCTCCCCTCAATACGATGCCAACTTCTTTGCTCCCGCGACGATGTCGCTCACTTTGGGCAGAAAGAATTCTTCCAGCGGTGTGCTGAACGGTACCGGCGTGTCCGGCGGGGCGATGCGGAGAATCGGCCCGTCCAGAGAGTCAAAACAGTCTTCCGCCAGCAGTGCGGATATTTCGGCCCCGATCCCGCCGGTTTTGTTGTCTTCGTGCAGAAGGATGACCTTGCTGGTTTTGCGCACCGACTCGTATATCGTGTCCTTGTCGAGCGGGATCAATGTGCGAAGGTCCACCACTTCCAGGTCGATCCCCTCTTTGTTCAACAGATCGGCTGCCTCCAGGGCCAGATGGACCATCGCGCCGTACGTGATCACCGAGACGTCGCGGCCGGCTCGTTTCACTTCTGCCTTTCCGAGAGGAATGATGTACTCCTCCTGAGGCAAGGCCGCTTTGATCCGGCGATAGAGAAACTTGTGTTCAAAATAGAGAACCGGATTGGGGTCGCGGATCGCCGCCTTCAACAGTCCTTTCGCGTCGTAGGGAGTGGAGGGCGCGACGATCTTGAGGCCGGGTGAATGGAAGAACCAGCCCTCGGGACATTCGGAGTGAAATGGGCCTCCGTGCACGCCGCCGCCGAACGGGGCTCGAATGACCAACGGGACTGCCGCACCCCAGCGGTAGTGATTCTTGGCGGCGACTTCGACGATTTGATCGAAGGCGCAGGAAATGAAGTCCGCAAACTGCATCTCGACGACCGGTCGCAAGCCCATCATGGCTGCGCCGATGGCCGCGCCCACAAAGCCGGATTCGGAGAGCGGCGTATCCAGCACGCGCCACTCGCCATATTTTTTGAGGAACCCTTCCGTGACCTGGAAAGCCCCGCCGTAGGCGCCGATGTCTTCGCCCATCAGAAAGACGCGCTCGTCTCGGTTCATTTCTTCATCCAGGGCCTGCGAAATCGCGTCTACGTAGCTGACCTCCTGAGTGAGCGTTGCTGTCGTCATGGGTACACCTCGTCTTCCGTGGCGAACACTCCCACCAGCGTTTCCCGCCCTTCCGGCAAGGGGCTCTGTTCTGCGAACTCCGTCCCTGCGTCGACCTCTTTCTTGGCTCGTTCTCCCACCTCATGAAAATACGATTCGTCGCCATATCCTAACTGCGTCACGAGACGTTCGGCCCTCAAGATGGGATCTTTGGTTTTCCATTCCTCCAGCAATTCGCGCGGGACGTATTTGGCGCCGTCATGTTCCGAGTGGCCATGCATCCGCATGGTTTTAAATTCGAGAAAAGTCGGGCCTTCGCCGGCCCGGGCTTTTGCCACGGCTCGTTTCGAGGCGAGGTAGACGGCCGCGACATCGTTGCCGTCCACGATCTCGCCCGGCATGCCATAGGCTTTCGCCCGCTCCACGACATCGGTAATCGCCATTTGATACCGCACCGGCGTGGAATAGGCGTATTGATTGTTGGTGCAGAAAAACACGACCGGGAGTTTGCGCACCGCCGCGAAGTTCATGGCTTCATGAAAGTCGCCTCGACTCGTTCCTCCGTCACCGGTTCCGGCAACAGCTATGCGAGACTCTCCTCTGATCTTGAAGGCCAACGCCGCGCCGGCTGCAACCGGCATGTTGTCGGCCAGATGGCTGACGAATCCGATCATCCCGCGTTTCAAATCGCCCATATGCACATTGCCGTCTTTTCCTTTGGTCGGGCCTCCCTGCTTGCCGAGGTACTGGGCGATGATTTCTCCGGGAGAAAAGCCGCGAATGAGAAACGCGCCCATATCGCGATGAAACGGCGCGATGACATCATCCGGCATCAGTGCCGAAGCATAACCGACGGCGATCGCCTCCATCCCATGACTCGTATAGACGCCGCCGACGATGCGGCCCTGCCGGTAGAGTGCGCTGATCCGGTCTTCCAGGCTTCTCGTCAACCGGAGGTAGTAGTACATTTCAAGGAGGTCGCCGCGTTTGATTTCATTGGCAATGACCGCAATGTCCATGATGACCTCCTGTCAGGTGGTCAAGTACTCAGAGTGCCGGAAGATCCCGCCATGACAATAAGGGTTTCTGCGCCTTGCATGAGTGACACTCGGACGCGTCCCACTGCGGCATGTCCAGGTCCACGCTGACATAAAAGGGAAAGCGTGCCGTGAGTTCGTCCATCAAGGGGAATTGCCCGCTGTCTCGTCTGGCAAAGACCATCATGCCTGCCAGTCGTCCTCCGTGATCCGTTATGACCTTCCCCAATTTGCTGACGCATAGGCCGCGAGTGGTCACATCATTTAAAGAGAGAAAGTGTTCTCCCTCTCCGACTGTGCCTTGGATGATGTCGGTGCCGATTT
>JACOEF010000807.1 GCA_024998705.1 Nitrospira sp. | reverse complement strand
CTGACGGGTCACGGAATAGCGGCCGAGATCGACGTGAGAGGACTCCCAACCCACTCCGAGATTGTGGTATTGCTCGTCGGTATAGTTGGGGCCAGCGTGACATCGCACACAGCCGCCCTTGCCTCGAAACACGAGGAACCCGCGTTGTGCGGCGGCAGGGAGGGCGGTCGCATACCCCCGATAATCGAATCGGTCTACGGGACTGTTACCGGAGAGGATGGTCCATTGGAAATGGGTCAGGGCGGTCGCAATGCCATCCTCGGTCACATCCGT
>JACOEF010000094.1 GCA_024998705.1 Nitrospira sp. | reverse complement strand
ATCAAGGCTTCCTGGGCAATCCGATAGAGACAGGTCGCGACCTCCCGATCCAAGACCTCGGTAAACTCCATAGAGATATTACTGACAACCTTCATTCCCGACCAACTTCCATACTCCTTCAACATTTTCTTTAGCGCCACCGAGAGCCCCAGATTGTCCAGAATCGACGGATGCAATCCGTGCGCAATCGTTCGCACCCGATCGCTGATTCCTCGCAGCTCGTCTGTGACATTCTTGAGGACCGCGGCCTCGGAACTGTCGTTCTCTAACAGCACCAATTTCCCCTCAGCCCTCAAAATCGCACTCCCCAGGCGCGACCCTAGATCATCATGCAATTCCCGGGCAACCCTACGGCGCTCATCCTCTTGCGCGGTCAGCAATTGTGAATGGAGGGCACGCAACGCTTCTTGGCTACGACGTAGAGCCTCCGCTCCCTCTTGAATCACACTTTCGGCACGTTTCCGCTCCGACACGTCGCGCACGATCGCACACACATATCCCTCCCCATCGTGTTCCAAGTATCGCATCGACACTTCGATCGGGAAGACTGCTCCAGACTTTCTGCGAAATGTAGTCGCATACTGAAGTACTTCGCCCTCCTTCAGCCGCGTCAGATCGTTAAGAATATCGATTCGGCTCTGCAACGGAGCAATATCCGGCACCGACAAATTCAGGAGCTCTTCACGTGAATAGCCCAACAACTCGGCTGCTCGGACATTGACATACATGATGCGACGATCAGGCCCCACCCAAAGAATGGCATCCGCCGCATGATCCGTCGCAAACTGCGTAAACCGCAGCTCGGCTTCTGCCAACCGCCGCTCAGTCACATCGGTTAACAAACCGTGGAATAGCACCGTTCCATCGGCGGTAGGAACCTCGGGCAGGGAATCTCCGCGCAACCATTTCACCCGACCATCGGGGAGTCGCAACCGAAACTCATGCGCCCACCGTACTCCGCGCCGAATTGCATCTTCAATGGACGCCATGATTCCTGGCATATCTTCTGGCAGGACCAGTTTCCAGACCGCACTATAGTCCGACACAATCACGTCCGCCGGATACCCCACCATATTCACAGCGCCACGACTGATGTAACTAAATCGCTGACTCCCATCCCGCGTAATGACATATTGATACACCGCACCAGGCACCGCATCCGCGATGCGTTGCATCTTGAGATCGCTCTGATGTAACTCTTGCACCTCCTCAAAATAGCTCTTCTCTTGATCCACAACGAGCGACTCATTCAGCTCGAGAAGTCGGCGATAGATCCCTTGGGCAAACGCGAAGCCAGCCTCCTTCGAATACGGCATCCCTTGACCACACTTGGCCCGAACACTCCACCACTGCTCATCCCCAGCCGAACAGGCCAGACAAATATTCCCCGACACCATTTGAAACAGGGACTTAGTTTTCGAAGCGAGCGGCACATTGGAATAGAGGAAGACACAGTAACTTCCTCCGGAAGGCAACGGTCCCCCCAAGCCAACAATCTGTTTCACTCCATGCGTCCGCAGAAGCTCTGTTCTCCTTCCGAGCTTCTGTGAACTTGGAACTTCATGCAGGCTAATTCCAAACAATTGATTGTGTGAATCCGTAACCGAGCAACCACTCCCAAAATAATTCACCGGCTTGTCCAGCCCCAACGCTTTCCACGATTGCATGTACCACGCTGCTTCTTCCGAGTTGAACTCATCCTGGAAAGGGACGCAATGTCGTCCGAACGGAGGTGTTCCGACTGTCCATTCCGCAGAGTCTCCTGCCACCCCCATCAACGCGAGAACGCGTGTTTGAGAGGAAGCGTGCGCCCCATCAGCCGTCTGTACCCATCGCTCTTGACGGTGGACGGGGAGCTCGCCAAGACTCCGCGTCTGAAACACCTCGACAAGAGACAGTTGCGACCGACGCCGTTCGTGAGACCAAAACGAACGCACCAGACACTCCGCGATCGACTGAGAGATCTCGTCTGAGGATCTTCCCGCTGTCTCTATATCCCGCAACTTCGAACCAAGACAGCACACATCGCCGACTGAGAGTGCTTGGAGATCACACGTCGAGTCTTGGCCTTTGATGCCCAAGGACATGCCGACCTTTACCTTCCCGCCTACCGCCTCACACCGCAGTTGGCTGATGCACGATGCAACTTCCCGTCCCAGAATGCAGGTGGTATTGAGAGAGTCCTCCAACAATACGCATTTCTACGCCATCCGCCTTCTCAATACATCCGCCACAGTATGGCAACTATCGGTCGATAACTCAATAACCCACGTCCACTTCAAGCGAATCTTTGCCGCAGAACACTGCTCTAAATCCGGTTGCTCCAAATAGAAACATCTTTGCGGTTCGGACCATTCCGTCTGATCGCTGTCCCAACTTTTATCCCAAAGGTCAGCCTGTTGCTATCCGGTAATACATAGCAGAAGCGGTTCAGACCCGTTCACCTACCCAGGAGGAAAGCATGTCACCGATCAACCGTCGCACCCTCTGTTCAGTCATCAGAGCCTTCGTCATCTTTAGTTTGGTTATTGCAACTGGATCGATCCTTGGGTGTGCCGGCCATATGACGCTGAGTCATGAAGTCAATCTCACCAGTAGTAACGCCATCTTTCTGACCCCGTCGGAGGAGAAGACGATCTATCTCCAGACTCGGAATACCAGTGACAACCCTAACATCAGCTTTGGGGAGCTCCCGAACAAAATCAAAGCCAAGGGATACGCAATCGTTGATAACCCCGACAAGGCTCAGTTTATCCTCCAAAGCCAGGTCGTGCTCTGCAACAAACTGAAGCCAGGGCAGACCGTCGATGCCTTGATCGCCGGGGGATTCGGAGGAGCCATCGGGGTCGCAGCCGGATCTGCCGCCGCGCTCAGCGGAGCCTCACTCAGCCATATTCCGATACTCGGGGCGGTAGGAGCCGTCGGAGGATTTGCCGCTAGCAAACTCTCGGAAGATTCCATCGTCGCCTGCGTGGTCGACGCGATGGTACAGGAGCGCACCAAGGAAGAAATTCAACAATCTGTCACGACCAACAGCATGCCCGGTCCAGGCGTTCCGCAGTCACAACCCGGGGTCTTTGGCTTTCTGAATCAGCAAAGTGTCTCCCCGCCTCAGGCAGGTCAGGTCACTCAACAAATCAGCGAGATCCGAAAAGGCACGCGCCGCTTCCATCAAGCGAGAATCGTGGCGTCGGACCAAAAGATGTGGCTGTCCGTTCCGGAAGCTAGCAAGATTCTCAGCGGCAAACTGGAGGATTCGCTGGCAGGCCTCTTCTAATGCCCCGATTCGAAGAAGGATTGCTCACTCTCAGTGAGGCGCAGACAGCTCCTCGCTCAATGAACTATCCCCTCAGATCTGGAGACCATGCTGTTTTTCACCATCATCATGCTCCCTCTGCTTGCACTCATCACAATCACATCAAAGCGCTGCGGTTTTGAAATCCTCTTGGAGACCTCCGCCGAAACCCGTGCCCGCGAAGTGACACCCCGCTCCACGAGATGAGTTTGACCGTTTCTTGGTCTCAGTTCGACTCGGTTGAATTCAGGTGGCTTTTGGCGGATCTTGCTGCAGAGAGAACCCCTACTGTTAATACTTAACTATTGCAGATCCTTGCGCAACCTCCTGAACAGTCGCACGATGCGCTCGTCCCGCCGTTACGGGTCGTGGTCGCTTTGTT
>JACOEF010000372.1 GCA_024998705.1 Nitrospira sp. | reverse complement strand
GAACACGGCCAGCATGACGGCCATATTCACCAACAGCGTCAGCGCCAGGCCAAAATATTTCCCCATAATGAACACAGTGCGGCTGATGGGCCTGGCCATGATCGTATAGATCGTGCGACGTTCGATTTCCTTATTGACCAAACTGATGCCGACGAAAATGGCAATGATGACGCCGATCAGGTTGATCGCCGCCAGCCCCATATCCGCGATCACCTTGTGATGTTCGGTAATGGAGAGGTCCGCCAGCAGCACCGAAAGTCCGATCAGCAACCCGGCGAATAACACCAGATTATAGAGGATCTTATCGCGCAGGCTTTCACGAAACGCGTTCAATGCAATGACGCCGATCGCACCCATATCAGGACGCCCTCCCACTCGTCATATGCGCCGGTACACGCGAGGCCTCTTGCGTGGCCTCATGGAAAAACAAATCTTCCAGGGATGCCTTATGAGGAGTCACCGAGAGCAGGCGCCCCCCCTGACGGCGGATCTCACCCACCAAGGCATCCACCGCATCAGGGCTGGGCAGTACGATCAAACACTGCTGGCCCTGCTGCAGCACCCGCGTCGCGAGCGAGTTGATGAGAGCATTGCCGTCCGTCTTGATTTGCTGGCAGACGACCTCGACCGATTGCGTATGATCCTGTCGGACCAGTTCGTCGACCCGCCCGCTGGCCACCAACCGCCCCTTCATGACAATCCCGACGCGATCACAAATCATTTCGACGTCGTGCAAAATATGTGTACTGAAAATGACCGTCTTCCCACGATCGCGCAGACTCAAAATCAGATCGCGCACCTGCTTTCTGCCGACCGGATCTAAGCCCGTCATCGGTTCATCGAGAATGACGAGCTCGGGATCGTGGATAAGCGCCTGTGCGAGGCCAATGCGTTGCAACATCCCTTTGGAAAACTTCCTCAATTGTCTGGCGCGCGCTTCGGCCAACCCGACGAGCTGCAAAAGGTCGTCAACCCGCTGAGCGGTGACCGCGCGGCTCAAACCGGCCAATTGTCCATAAAATCCCAGGAATTCTTCTGCCGTCAAATAGTCATAGAAATAGGGCGACTCCGGCAAAAAGCCAATCCGGCGGCGAGTCGCCACATCGCCTGCAGATTCGCCCAACAGAAACGCACGTCCGCTGGTCGCACGAACGAGTCCGAGAAGAATCTTTAGTGTGGTGGTTTTTCCGGCACCGTTCGGGCCGAGAAACCCGAAAATTTCTCCCCGCCGAACCGTCAGTGACAATCCATCCAAGGCCACAAAGGGGGGCCGACCCGGCCAACCGGAGGGATACGATTTACTCAAATCTTCGGTGACAATATCGTCCACGACACGCCTCCATCTTCATTCCAGAGCGGGAAGTGGATTGGCCCATGCTTGGGGCATCACTTCGCCCGCTTTTGTCTGGCAGGCCACCTTTTCATGAATGCGCAGCCGGTCACGCTTTGACGTCGCACGAACAACTCCGCTGAACGTATCGACCTCATACTCCCCGCCCAACGGATCGGACGGCAATTGCTGAATGATTCCGTGCAGCATCAAATTTTCCAGCTTCGACGGAGCCTGCCCATACTTTTCGCGATATCGGCGAATGCTTTCTTCCAGGAAACGTAGATCCTTTTCCTGGAGGATTTCTTTCATCCGCTGCAGCAGGGCCGCGCGAACCCGTTCGTCGGTCACGCTCTTGGAGAACCGGTCCAAAAACTCGAGTGCAGCCGTCGGATCACCGCTCTCGACCGTCATGCGCGCAGCCAACTGAGGAAGATAGGCCGGGGAACCTGGAACACGTGCCGCGATGCGAAGGTATTCTCCTCCCGCCGCCGGATTGCAGAGCTCGTAGTAGGAGACATATCCGGCCAGAAAGGGCAGTTGCCAGCTCGACGGGTTGTGGCGAATTCCCTTAGCCAGGATCGCCAAACCTTCCTCCTGTCGACCAACGAGTACGCCAAGAAAAAGTCCCGTCGCCTGATAGGGGGGAACAAATGTGGGATCCAGGTCCGTCAAGACATCCACGGCGTGATAGGTCCAGGTATAGCCCAGCTGCGTGTCTCGTTTTGCACCGATGTGTTGAACCGCCTGCAGCCAGATCAGATCCGCAACGACCTGCCGATAGCCGAGCACCGCCAATTTCAGGTATTCCCCTTTAGGGAGATAGGCCAACTGCTCGGCACGCGCCACCGCAGTTCGTTGCCCATCCAGGAGATGGAGTAACACCGAGGCACCTGCAAGGAGAATCAGCCCAACGACCGCCTGAATCAGCCCCTGCTTCACAGTTCTGCCCTTCATCCGGCAACCGCCGTTTCTCCGACTGCCGCACGAAGCGGGGCGACATCGACATTCAAAAATGTCTGATCGAGACTATTTTTTCGCCATTCCTTGTAGCGCGCCTGCCGCGCCAGAATTTCGCGCAGCTGTGATCTTGCTTGGTCAACGCGCCCTTGTTCGATCCACAGGCGAGCCAACAAACCACGAGCCGGCAGAAAATTCGGTTCCAAATGCTCCGCCTCTGCTGCCAGCCTTTCAGCGTCGCTCCGTTCACCGAGCATCCAGTAGAGCCGGGCCTGTTCATATCGATACATTGCGGAGAAGGGCGCGAGACGGATGGCCCGTTCGTAGACCTGAACCGCGGCACGCAACCAGAATTTCTGCTGATCGTCGGATGCCAGCGAAGTAGCGGGAACGTGCGCTGCGGAAACATAGAGCT
>JACOEF010000526.1 GCA_024998705.1 Nitrospira sp. | reverse complement strand
GCGACAGCCGAAATAACACCTGCGGTGCGACACCCGGTTCCTGTAGTACCGCCAACACCTTTGAAAACTTCTTCCCGACGAACCACATCCACATGGGTTATATGGACGTGCAAGCGTGGAAGAACATGCTGTCTCCGTCCGTCAACTTGCAGGCCCGTCCTTCCGCTCGTGACCATATCGAATTGTGGTACACGAACCTGAACCTCGCCAACTCTAAGGATTGCTGGTATCGAGGGGCGCAGGGCTGCTACGTCTTCTCGAACGCCAACAATACCAAGACTCACATCGGCGACGAAATCGACGTGGCCTACACCAGAATGTTCGCCGACGGCAAGGTGGCGCTCCAGGCTGCGTACGGCACGATTTTCAGCGGTGGCTATTTGACCAGCACCCTGAACCAGACGCAGAATCAGCACTGGGCGTACATGTCCCTCTGGATGAACTTCTAGGGAGAAGGCTTCAGCTCATAGCGGTCAGTCCTCAGCGGCTGATCGCGAATGCAAGACAAAGGAGACACGTGATGAAAAAACTCATGTTCGTAACGCTGGGCATCGCAGCGTTGGCGATCGGCAGCCAGCCGGTTACCGCGCAGGCTCAGGTCGCGGATGCGATTCAGGTAGTGAATGATGCCATCGTTGAGTTGACCGATGCGCCGGGGCTCGGCAAGCGGACGACTGTCGATCTGGCAAAGCGGTGGGGGTCTGACCGGTCCGTCATCGATAGTGCCACGGCGAAATTGCAGGATGGGCTCAGCAAGGCTCAATCCGGCGGAGTGGGAGCTGATGCCATACGCCAGTTGAAGATGGCGGTGGATTACGGCAAGGCTCGTCTGCATAAGGAAGCCCGGTTGTCCGCGCAGGGCGCGCTGCGCCACCTGTGTGTGGCGAATTAAGATCAAGGTCCCGGATGCGATACGGTGCCGAAGTTCGGCAGCTATACCGCTCCGTAGAAGTGGATCGCAACATCTCTTGCGAGGCGTGAGGGAGACCCCCTGCCTGTCTCGAACAGTGAAACCCCGCCGGGTGATCCCCGGCGGGGTTTCCTATTTTCTGCATTGGGTGTCAGGCTGAGCGACGTAAGTACGCGGCTGGATGGCCCTACTCGACAGCCGGCTTGCCCGGGCTCAGTGGCTCGCTCTATACTCGGCTGATTCGTCATCCTCATCACCATTCGTGCGTTGCGTTCCTCACCGTGGACGATCTGAACACACAGCTGAGCCGACAGTTCGGTTTCCAGGCGTTTCGCCCGGGCCAGCGCGAAGTGATGGAGGCGGTGCTGTCCCGGCGTGATGCGATGGCGGTCATGCCGACCGGTCAGGGCAAGTCGCTCTGCTATCAGCTGCCGGCCACGTTGTTGCCGGGGTTGACGCTGGTTATTTCTCCACTCATCGCTCTGATGCAGGATCAAGTGAACAGTGTGAAGGCGCGTGGAATAGCGGCAGCGGCCTTCCACTCCGGGCTCTCCGAGCAGGAGCGCGATCGGGTGGTGTTGGATCTCAAACTGCGCCGGTTGCAATTACTCTATCTGGCTCCGGAGCGAATGCAGCATGAGCGGTTTCTCCGGCTCTTGCGCTCGTTGTGGGTCTCGTTATTGGTCGTGGACGAAGCGCATTGTATTTCCCAGTGGGGGCACGATTTCAGGCCCGACTATCTGAACATCGGTCGGTTGCGCCGGGAACTCGAGAGTCCGCCCTGTCTGGCCTTGACGGCCACTGCGACGGCACGCGTGCAGGCAGACCTGTGTGAGCGGCTGTCGCTCCAGGACCCCCTTCGATTAGTCACTGGATTTCGCCGGCCCAACCTTGCGCTGTCTGTCCGTCTCTGCCGTTCCCGCCAGGAGAAGCTGGCGACCCTAGCTCGCGTGGTCCGTGAGTATGAAACAGGCACCCTTCTCGTCTATTGCGCGACGCGTCGAGTCGTGGAGGAGGTCGCGGCCTGCCTGGGGCAGTCGTATTCGTCTGTCGGGTATTATCACGCGGGGTTGTCGGATGAGGAACGCCGTTCGGTTCATGAAGAATTTCGACTGGGAACGGTGCGGATTTTGGCGGCGACCAATGCGTTCGGGATGGGCATCGATAAGTCGGATGTCCGACTGGTGGTGCACTTCGATATACCGGGAAGTCTGGAGGCCTATTATCAGGAAGTGGGGCGGGCTGGTCGTGACGGGCAACCTGCCGCCTGTCTACTGCTCTTTCATGAGCGTGACGTCGCGACGCAGGAATATTTCATTCAGCAGGCGTCGAAGGAGTCCGGCAGTTCAGCGCGGGCCGATCGCATGAAGACGTTGCTGCAGGATTTGTTGGGGTATGTGTCGGTCGAGACCTGTCGGCAACTTGCGATTCTCGACTACTTCAGCGATGAGGCTGAACGGGCGTTGGGGCCTTGCGGTCTCTGCGATCGTTGTGCGACCACTCCTGCGCCAAGCCTGGGCGTTGTCGGTGAGGAGGAGCCCTGTGCGAAGGCGGTCCTGTCGACCGTGTCCTGGTGCATGGGTCGCTTCGGTGTGACTCGGATTGTCGAGCTGCTCCGTGGAAGTCGATCGAAGGCACTGCTGGCCTATGGAGCGGAAGACTGTCCCGAGTATGGGGGGTATCATGCATGGTCGAAGACGGCGTTGACTCGTGTCGTGAAAGACCTGATCGAGGCGGGATATCTGCAGGTTGAAGGGCTGGAGTATCCCACACTCGACCTGACACGAAAGGGCCAGGAAGTTGTGAAAGGGACCAGTTCCCTGGTGTTGCAAGAGAAGGCAGGGGCGTCGGTAGTGCCGGTGGTGCAGCCGCAAGAGCGTGGTGGGAGTCGGTCGATGGCGCCGCCGCACACCGTTGTCGTCGACCCACAGCTCTTTGAACGGCTTCGCCAGCTTCGGCGGGAGTTGGCTGAAGAGGAAGGGGTTGCGCCGTTCGTGATTTTTCACGCCAAGACCCTTCGGAACATTGCCGGACACAAACCCGTGACGCTTGCTGCGCTCCAGGAAATCCCTGGAATCGGCGAGGTCAAGGTGGAACGGTACGGCCGTCGAGTGCTCGGCGTCGTGAATGATGCCTGTGACTAGGTTGCCGTGTTCTTATCACCCGACGGTCCGTCCATTTTCCGCGTATTCGAGAAGAAGGATCAGGAGATTGGTCTGCGATTATCCTCTCAGGTTCCCTGCCTTTCGAAACTGCTCTTGCAAGTCAGCGTAGGTCGTCGTCACGGGAAACTGAGGGAACTCTTTCGGGAGATGCTCGGGCGGGCGGAAAAAGAATCCGGCGTGAGCCTCTCCCAGCATGGCGGTGTCGTTGTACGCGTCTCCGGCCGCCATGACGCGGCAATTGAGGTTCTTCAACGCGGCCACCGCATGTTTTTTCTGGTTGGGCTGGCGTAATTTGTAGTTGACGATCTTCCCGGTCGGCCCGATCTCCAGCTGATTGCAGAAAATCGTCGGATATCCGAGTTGGCGCATCAACGGATGCGCAAATTCATAAAACGTATCCGACAGAATGATGACCTGGGTCCGTTCCCGAAGCCAGGCCATAAATTCGGCGGCACCTTCCATCGGACCCATGGCGTCGATTACGGATTGAATGTCGGCCAGGGTGAGGCCGTGCTGATCCAGGATGTTGAGGCGGCGTGTCATCAAGGCATCGTAATCCGGCATTTCGCGGGTGGTGATCTTGAGCTCGTCGATGCCGGTCTTGATGGCAAAGTTCACCCAAATTTCTGGCACCAGCACGCCCTCAAGGTCCAGGCACACAATCACGGGGTTCTGCATTCATCCTCCTGCGGGACTTTATGGGTGGTGAAAAGTTGGACTCTCAGTAGCGGACAGTTCTCAGGGCAAGCCGGCGGGCTGTCCTATCCCCCGTTATGGCGACGGGCCTTTTCCTGGCTGAGATACCGCCAGATCTTGTCCATGGCCTTCTCGAACAGTTCTGTGCCGGCCCATTGCCTGGTCTGCTCTTCCTTATGCCGTCTGGCCCAATCGACGGCCAATGGGAGAGGGATCAGCCTGGGGGCCGTTCCGGTCAGGTCTGCCCAGAGCAGGCTCAGCGTCGTACTGAGGCGGACGGCGACGGGAATCGGCTGGACGGTCTGCCGGGTCATATCCTGACATTCTGTGGCCGGTGAGGTGACCGCGAGTTCCCGGCAGGCGGCTGGTCGATCGGCGTAAATGCTGC
>JACOEF010000806.1 GCA_024998705.1 Nitrospira sp. | reverse complement strand
AGAGATCAAGACGGCTCTCGGCTTGCGCTCCGAGTCACTCGCTGGGAGAGGGAGCTGATAGTAGCTGACTGAGCTGTGACACCGTCCATTGAGCCATCATTTCGTGACAGACAAGCCTTGAGGAGGCATACATGAGCAAAGAGCGAATCAAAATTTCGCCGGAACTATATGACATCATGCCATCGGACTATCAGGATCTCGTGAAAAGCGCGACCTATGGGAAGGAAGACCGTGGCTGGAAGGATATCGGCACTTCCAAAGAGTTGATCGAACAGCACTCCTTGTGCGCCGGTTGCCCGGAGTCAATGGCCTTCCGCTATATCCTGGCCTCACTCCCGAACCCAGAGGACACGGTCATGGTCGGTTCCACTGGCTGCACGAGCCTGGTGTTCCCCATGGTGGCTGTACACAACATTCACTCGCTCTTTGGCAACCAAAACGCCGTTGCATCCGGCCTGAAGCGAGCCCTGAGCGTGAGATTTCCCGACCGCGTCAAGGACGTAGTTGTCTTAGCGGGCGACGGCGCGACGGTCGATATCGGCCTCGATATGACATTGCAAGCTTGGTTCCGCCAAGAAAAGTTCACGACCATCTGCTTTGACAACGAGCTGTACGCCAATACCGGCGGCCAGGAGAGCGGTCTGATGCAGAAAGGCTTCGTTGCCAAGATGGCGCCGGTCGGAAAATTGTTTGATAAAGTCCGTTTACCTGAAATTGCCCGCGAGTCCGGCTGCCACTACGTGGTCAACTGCACCGTGAGCAAACCGTCACTGGTGGAAAAAGTGATTCGGAATTCCGTCCTCATTGCACGTGAGATTGGGCCTACGTATATCCAGCTGTATACGCCGTGCATCCTTGAAATCGGCAAGAACAGCATGGAAGGCCTCCAGGAAATGCGTGACTCTGAAAAGCCAACTGAGCGGTTTGCCTATAAAGAGTATGTCAGCGAACCGGCGAAGCAGTTCCTTGCTGAACTGGCCGCTAAGGACAAGGAACGCAAAGCCGCCGCAAAACAGTTGGCGGGAAAAGCTTAAGGAATCGGAGGTCGCTCATGATCAAGAAAAGACTGAACATCCGTATGTCCGGGTTGGGGGGTCAGGGCGCCGTGACGGCTGCCCATGTCATGGCCATGGCCGCCAACCGTGACGGGAAATTCTCCATTTCAAATCCGTTTTTCGGCGCTGAGAAGCGCATGGCTCCAGCAGAAAGCTATTGCCGAATCGGGATTGAACGGATCTATGACCGTGGAGAGCTGGTATTCCCCGATGTGATCGAAGTGTTCCATCCCCAAGTCATCACGATGGGCAAGAGCTACACCATGCCCTTCTACTCCGGTGTCAAAGAGGGGGGAGTCGTCATTATCAACTCGGCCCAGCCACTCCTGTCTGAAGAGGACATCAATCGCCTCAAGGACCTGAACGTATCCTTGTTCTACATTGCGGGAACGGAACTCGCCATTGAAGTTGCCGGCACCGAGCTCTCGACGAATATGTCGATGATCGGTTCGGTCGCAGGCATTACCAAATGCGTCTCCATGGAAGCGCTCGACGGGGCCTTGCAGGAACGTTTCGGTAAGAAATTTGTGGCATCCGGCGGAACAGCCTCCTTGGACGAAGCAATCAAGAAGAAATTCGCCAAGAAGGAAATGCTGTTGGCGAAGAACCTGGCAACGGTCAAACGAGCCTACGAAATCGCCAGCGAATGGGCTGAGAAGAACAAGGTCGAGTTGCGGGTTGGCAATCCTGCCGTTGCGGCTTAACGAGAGAGAAGGAACCACGTCGCATGTATAACGTAGCGCAAGTGATCGACGAGAAGTGCGTGGCCAAGAAGGGCTGCCGCCTCTGCATCATGT
>JACOEF010000315.1 GCA_024998705.1 Nitrospira sp. | reverse complement strand
TTGGCGAGCATGGTCGCGCGGTGAGTCCGGTGAACGGATGAGCAGCGATTTTTCCCTGGTCCGCTTGATCCTGGTGATGGCGTGTCGGGATGGGAGTGCGACGGTCATGCAGCGGCGCCGTCGGGCCTCTGTTCTGGACCCTCATTGAATGTGGAGGATTGGGCGTTGGATGGCTGTCTCACGTCAGTCCTGTTACCGATCAGCCATTGCAGGTGATCTATGGGGCCGATCACAACGCCACTGGTGACGTCTTTGGGGTATGGTGTCTCATGTTGCTGATGGGTTGTGTGCTGGTAGCGACGCTGTATTCCACCTATCGCTGGTATCACCAGCGTCATGTCATCGCCCCAGACCTGATTTCCCGATAGTCGCGATTCAAGACCTCCCATCCACTTTCCGCTCCCGCCGATTTGTTTCATTTTCTTGAGCATTCCGTATCTCCATGGAATAGTGATGCGACGGGGCTCCGCGCCTCTCTTGCGCCGATGTCCCTATCATTTATCCCTGGAGGTTACAGCCATGATGCCTTCGCTCACGGTATGCGGTCGTGTGTTGCTTATTCTTCCCATGGGACTCTTTGCGATGGGTTGCTCCCAGTCGGCCCTGCAGGTCCCCTCGCCACAGGAAAGTCTCGGCGTGGGAATCGTCACCGGTACGCTGGGGGCACAAAGTCGGGCTACGGAGAGAGTCGGTGAACAGCCGGGCGGATCGCTGGTCGGCCAAGTGCAAGCGGTAGAGGGCGGAGCCTATCTGGTTCGGGATGGCCGCGGGCTGGAACATCGTATTCCCCACGATGAGAACACGAGGATCGATCGGCCGGCCCACGTGGGTGATCGCATCCAATCCTGGTTCGATCGACAGGGCCGGGCCGTGCTCATCAGAAGCCTCGATGAGGACGTCCGGTAGGGCGGGGACGGACCGAGTCGTTCGAGTCACTGCACCATCATGCAACAGCCGGAATGGAATTCTCGCTGGGAGCGTCTGGCCCGCGTGCTCTGCCCCTTCGTGGTGGCCGGGTGCCTGATGGTGATGATGCCCCCGGTGAGCCGGGTCGCACTCGATCCCGGCATGAAAGACGTCCCGTTTCCTCGCGCTCCCGAGTCAATCATCGCACTCATTACTGCCTCTGCCGCACAATATGGGCTCGACCCGGCTCTTTTGCAGGCGGTGATCAAAGTGGAGTCGAACTTCAATTCGGACGCCGTGTCATCGAAGGGGGCCATCGGGTTGATGCAGCTCATGCCCTTGACCGCTACGGCGTTCCATGTGCTGGACCCGTTCGATCCGAAGGACAACATTCGGGCCGGCGCCGCGCTGCTTCGACGACTCCTGAACCGGTTCGACGGGGATCTCACGTTGGCGCTGGCGGCGTACCATGTCGGTGAGGCACGAGTCAGGCAGGCGATCGGTGTTCCGGCGCTCCCTGCAACCCAACTCTATGTCGAACGTGTGTTGGGTCATTACAATCGATTCCGCGCGGAGGCTCACGGGGCGGCCACGGAATCGGGAGCGCGAGACCCGGCTGGCCGGCCCTTCTTCTCCCCCTCGCACAGATGAATGAAGCCGGTCCATGAATCGGCTCGCATCTGGGCGTAGGCATGGGGTGCCGCCCGCTCGCCGGTTGCATTTTTCTCCAGAACCGGGTACGGAATTCTGGCTCGCGCGACGGAGGCGAAGCCGCAGCCGGCCGGCGGAGATGTGGTTATTCTGTCGAGGATGGTAATGAAGAAAAGCGATCGCACTGCTCGGTTGGCCCAGTCGGATATTCGCGCCATGACCCTCGCCTGCGCAAAGGTGAACGGGATCAATATGTCCCAAGGCGTCTGCGACACCCCTGTTCCCCCTGTCGTGGTGCAAGGCGCACAACAGGCGATGGCTCAAGGCCACAACATCTATTCACGTTTTGACGGCATTGTGGAACTGCGGCAGGCTATTGCCGACAAGCTCGCCGCATACAATCGAGTCGCGGCCGATCCGGACGTCCACGTGACCGTCAGTGCCGGCGCCACGGGGTCTTTTCAGGCCACCTGCATGGCGTTGCTCAATCCCGGCGACGAAGTGATTCTCTTTGAACCGTTCTACGCGTACCACATCCAGGCGATCCAGGCCGTGGAGGCGGTTCCTCGTTATGTGGCCATGCGGCCTCCGGAATGGTCGATCGATTTTCAGGGGCTGGAGCAGGCCATCACGTCCAGGACCAAAGCGATCGTCGTGAATACTCCCGGAAACCCGTCCGGAAAGGTCTTCGCACGATGGGAGTTGGAACAGATTGCGGAGATCGCCTGTCGCCATGACGTGATGGTGATCACGGACGAGATCTATGAATATTTCGTGTACGACGGGCGGGAGCATGTCAGCATGGCGTCCCTCCCCGGAATGGCCGACCGGACCATTACCATCGGAGGGTATTCCAAAACGTTCAGTATCACCGGGTGGCGCATCGGTTACAGAGTGGCCGAGGCCACGTGGGCCAAGGCCATCGGCGCGATGAGCGATGTCTTGTATGTCTGTGCGCCCACGCCGCTGCAGCATGGTGTCGCCGCCGGGATTCGAGCCCTCGGCTCCTCGTTTTACAGTGACCTGACCAAGGAGCATCAGCAGAAACGGGATCGATTCTGCGGGGCCTTGGCCAAATCGGGATTACCCCCTGCCGTACCGCAGGGTGCCTATTACGTGCTGGCGGATGTGTCCCGGCTGCCGGGAAAGACAAGTCGCGAGCGCGCGATGTATCTGTTGGACAAGACCGGCGTGGCGGGCGTGCCGGGCGAAGCGTTCTTCGAAGGGCAAGAGGGCCGGCGCTTCATGCGATTTTGTATGGCCAAGACCGACAAGGATCTGGAGCAGGCCAGTCAGGCCATCGAACGATTCACGGCATGATCTCGTCGAGATCGTCTCACCGCTAGCGTGTTTGCCAGGACGCGGTTCTCGTCATGGTGCCCCAGGTGGCCTTCTTGCCGCGCACCCATCGATACAAGCCGATCAGCTTCCACACGGTGTTCAGTTGGCGATACCCGAGATTCTCCAGTACGGCGGCGAGGAGCAGTTTGAATATGTCGCGCTGATCGGGGTAGACGTGGAACGACATCTCTTCCAGCAACAGGGCGCTGACCGAGAGTAGGACGCCCATTCCGATCCCCGCAGTGAGCAGAATCAACCACGTCTGGAACGAGACGAAGCCCAGGACGAATCCGACCGCCAGGAAGCAGTAGCCGAACACTTCGACCACCGGCCCGATCCATTCAAAGATCGCCATGAATGGAAACGCCAGCCATCCGATCGTGCCGCCTTTGGGGTGGCAGAGCAGATCGAGATTGTTGGTCAGGCTCTCGCACAATCCGCGCTG
>JACOEF010000561.1 GCA_024998705.1 Nitrospira sp. | reverse complement strand
TCGTGGCCAGCCATGCCGGCGACATGATCAGCGAATTTGCCGTCGCCATGAAGGCAGGAGCAGGGGCCAAGACAATCGCGGCGACCATCCATCCTTATCACACACAGGCTGAGGTTACCAAGAAAGTCGTCAATCTCTGGCGAAAAGCGCATTTCACGCAGAGGACCAAAGATCTCGTGATCAAATTGTTTACCTGGATGCGGCGATAGCGTGGCGTACCGTGAACAAGGATGTTTCACTTCATCACGTGAAAAGGATTCACCCTATGGCACCGTC
>JACOEF010000227.1 GCA_024998705.1 Nitrospira sp. | reverse complement strand
GTTCCTCCCGCGCGCGATTTCCCAGCTCGCCCGCTGGCTGACAGGAATTGAAATTCATCCTTCGGCGAAGATCGGGGAGCGGTTTTTTATCGATCACGGCATGGGTGTGGTGATCGGAGAAACGGCTGAGGTCGGGGACCATGTCACCTTGTTTCAGGGCGTGACCCTCGGTGGAACGGGTAAGGAGCGTGGCAAGCGTCACCCGACGCTCGGCAGTCACGTAGTCGTCGGGGCAGGGGCAAAAATTCTCGGCGGGATTACGATCGGCGACAACGTGAAAATCGGCGCGAATTCCGTCGTCTTGAAGTCCGTGCCGCCGAACTCCACCGTGATCGGGGTGCCGGCCAGGATCATCAAATCGCAAGGGGAGCGGCTTCCTGATGCGACCATGGACCACACCAATATGCCGGATCCGACCGCCGATCGATTTGACGCTCTCGAACTGGAACTCATCGAGTTACGGAAGAAACTCGAGAATCGAGATTCCCATAATCCTCGCTAGGTTCCCATTCCGCGTCGATGTGACCCTGGTCACCCCCGGCGCAGCCTTGCGGTTGCGCCGGGGGGTACTGTGCCTAGTTAGACAAACATTCCTTCATAAACGTCTTGCGCTCGTCGCCGGCCAGTTTCTTTGCTTTCGCATCCTTGTTGCACGTGGTCATCTTGTTCTGCTGCGTCGAACCGGCTGCGGCTTTTTCCGGCTTGGCGGAGAGGCATTCCTTCATGAATGCCTTGCGCGCGTCTCCCTTCCCTTCACCACTCAGGCCTTGGGCGTTGGCATCCTTGTTACAGGTAGCCATCTTGTTCTGCTGCGCCCCGGCGTAGCTGAGCTGCGGGGTGATGAGCACGACCGCCAACATGAGGACAGACATGGTCGTACAGAGATGTTTCATGAGGGACTCCTTGTGAAGTGAACGTGAGTTGCTGGCGGGACTATAACAAACGGAGGAGTTTCTGTCTCGCGGGGGGAGTCACCTAGGTGGGATGGGGGATAGTCGTGTCGCCATAGTCCACCCGGACAAGGTACAGGCCATGGGCCGGCGCGGTTCTTCCCGCCGCTGCGCGAGCATGCGCGCCGAGTACGTCGCGCATGTCGGCGGACCCCCGTTTCCCCTGGCCCACTTCCACCAGGGTTCCGACCATGGCGCGCACCATCTGTTTGAGGAATCGGTCGGCATAGAAGGAGAGGATGATGAGATCACCGTGGCGGCGAAGGTCTGCCTGCTGTAACGAGCACTGCGGGTTTTCGTTGTCGGTCGGTGCGGTTTCGAAAGAGGAGAAATCGTGGGTGCCGGTCAGCGTCGCCGCAGCCTCCGCCATCGCCGCATAGTCCAGCGGCTTATAGAGCATCCAGCTCCGGGCACGGAGGAGGGGCGCTCGCTCGGATCGATTCATCAGGTGATACTCGTACAGCTTCCCTTTCGCCGAGTAGCGTGCGTGAAACGTATCCGGCACCGCTTCAACCGAGAGGGCGCTGATATCGGCAGGGAGGTGGGCATTCAGGGCGCGAAGCCACTCCCGCTGAGAGAGTCCGCGCTCGGTCCTGAAGCTGGCGACTTGCCCAAGGGCGTGTACCCCGGCATCGGTCCGGCCTGCTCCGACGAGCGTGAGTCTGGTTTGCGCGATCGCCGCCAGCGCGTCTTCTACCGTGGCCTGGATGGTCGGCACGTTCGGCTGGCGTTGCCACCCGGCGTACTGTGTCCCGTCGTACTCGAGGACGAGTTTGAATGTGGTCATAACATGGAGTGGAAAGGGAGAACTCTAGCCCAACGAGAAGGCGCTTGTCATCTGGGGGGATGGGTGTGGAGGTAGGTTTTGACCCCTTCGAAAATCGATTCCGCGATATGCGCCAGGAACGGCTGTGACCGCATTTGCTCTTCTTCGGCGGGGTTCGACATGAAGGCGATTTCGGCGAGAATGCTGGGCATGGTGGTGAATCGGAGCACGTAAAAAGGGGCGGTCTTCACCCCGTGGTCAATCGTGCTATAGCGTCCGTTGAGGTTTGTCACCATCGCTTGTTTGGCCGTCCAGGCGAGATCAAGCGAATGCTCGATCTTCTTGGTCGTGAGCAGGTCGGCAACGAGGTATTCCCAGCCCACTCCGGTATTATTCAACGGGGTGCCGTTTTCTCGCGCGGCCACCTCCAGGGCGCGCTGATCCTTGGCTTCACCGAAATGGTAGATCTCCAGCCCACGGACGCCCTTGTGCGGGTGGGAGTTGACGTGGATCGAGATGAACAGGTCTGCGCCCTTCCCGTTGGCGAACTTGGCCCGGTCTTCCAGCTCGATGAACGCATCGCGTTCACGCGTCATCAGGACACGGGTGTTCGGCAAGGAGCTGAGCAACGATTTCAGCAACAGGCTGACCTTCAAAGTCACATCTTTTTCCGTCGTGCCGTGCTGCCCAACCGTGCCGGGGTCTTTCCCCCCATGTCCGGGGTCGATCACGATGGTCTGGATCGGACTCGCAGGTTTGGGCGCCACCGGGCGGGCCGGTTCCGTGACGGTGGGGCTTGGAATCGCCGGCGGGGTCGGCAAGGAAACGGCCGGGGCCTGCGGCGACGTCGCCGAGGTCTCCCCGATCTGCCGGATCTGATCTTTTGGCCGCTGCGTGATATCGATGACGAGGCGGTCCGGATTGTCGAGCGAGAATACTTTGTAGCGGGAATTCTGGTTGCGCGTCAGTGTGATGCTGACGACACGCGGGCGGCTCTGCGCAATTTGAAACGTTTGCGGGATCGTCCCGCCCGACACGCGCTGCTTGGAGGACTTTCCCAGGATCGCGTTATTCACCTCGATGAGCACTCGATCGGGGTTGCGCAGATGCGTTTCGGAGAAGGAGGTCTTGTGATTCAAGTCGAGCACGAGGCGTGTGCCTTCGGCGGTAGACCACGTGCGAAGGTCGCGGACGATGATCGGATATCGTGAGGGCCCGGTGTGGTCTTGTTTGACCAGCAGGAACCGAGGGGACGGCTCCCCCGTGGAGACCTGGGGAAACTGGGGCCAGGACGGTTCGGTCGTGGTGTCGGCGCCGAATGAAGGGCCTGCACTCAGCAGGATGCAGGCGAACGCGAGCGTGAGAAGGTGCTGGACCAAAAAGACGACGTGAGCCACGAACCGGAACTCCTCTCGACAGGGTGCCCTCTAGGCCTTTTCTCAGATGTTTGTGGTATTGTCAACAAAAGGCCTTAAACCGCGTAATTGTAGATGGCAACACATCTTCTTGTCGATGGGTATAACCTTGTCGGAAGCGCCGGAATGGCCCTCCCGGCCGGTTCCGGACGCCTGGAGGCGGCGCGTGAGACGCTCCTCAAGAACCTGGCCGGGTACCGTCAACGAAAAGGCCATGCCATTACCGTCGTCTTCGACGGCTGGCAGGGAGGGCTGGGCGCGGAACATCGCGAATTTCAATCCGGTATCGAAGTCGTCTATTCCAAACGAGGTGAACGGGCCGACCAGGTGATTCAACGTCTCGCCCGGCTGTACGGCCGGGACTGCGCGGTGGTGTCCTCGGACCATGAAGTGGTTAATTCGGCCAGGGCGGCCGGCGCATTCGTCATCGGAGCGGCGGAGTTTCGCGCCAAGTTACAAGATCGGGCATTCAGCCCGCCGCCCGTCGCCTTTAAAGAGCTGGATCGCGGGCAGAATGATGTAGTGAAACGATCCAAGGACAAGGGAGGGAATCCCCGCAAGCTGCCGAAGGCCCAACGCAAACGAAACCATCAGCTTAGGGAATTTTGAACAGGCGGCGGGCATTCTCACTGGTGCGGCGGCCTATGTCTTCAGTGGTCACGCGGGCGTTGTCGCCGGTGATTGTCGCCAGCAGTTCGGCCACGTGCTTCACATAAGCCGGTTCGTTGCGTTTGCCGCGGTGAGGGACCGGGGTGAGATAGGGGCAATCGGTTTCAATGAGCAGCCGGTCCGCCGGTACCGTCCTGGCGATCTCGCGCAGCATGGTCGCATTCTGAAAGGTCAGGATGCCGGAGAACGAGAGATAGAAGCCCAGTTCAATCGCATCCTTTGCCAGCCAGGCATCTCCCGAAAAACAGTGAAATACCCCGCCGATTTCTGAGGCCCGTTCTTCCTTCAAAATTCGAACGGTATCGTCCTGCGCTTCTCTGGTGTGGATGATGACCGGGAGTTTCAATTCATGCGCCAGTTGAATCTGCTCGCGAAAACGTCGGCGCTGCAATTCCGGATCGGAGTGGTTGTAATGGTAGTCGAGACCGATCTCGCCATAGGCCACCACCTTCTTGTCGCGCGCCAGTTTCCGGAACTCATCGTACCACTCGTCGGTGATGTGTTTGACTTCGTGGGGGTGCACGCCGATCGAGGCATACACGAAGGGATACTGGTTGGCGAGGGCCACAGCTGATCGGCTGGTGGCAAGGTCGCAGCCGATGGTGATCATCGATTCCACGCCGGCCTCGCGCGCGCGGGCGATCATCGCCTCACGGTCCGATGCGTAGCGCGCATCGTCGAGATGGGTATGGGTGTCGATCAGCATGGGGCGCATCCTAACATGGTTGCGCCTGAGCTCGAAAGACGATTGCTGTCGATTTACGGGGTTGGAACATTCACCTCAACGAAATGTTCGCGACGGTCATCCACAAGTCGAATCGTGAGGTCGGCCTGCTGAACGTCATCGATTGCCACCGACATGGCGTTCTGTTCAGCCTCTGATTGCCGCACCGTGATGTGATACAGCGTCTCCCTGAATCGGTAGTGCAACTTGACCTCCTTCCAATCCGGGGGAAGGCAGGGAACGAACCGTAACCGGTCGTGTTCCAATCTTAGTCCGAGCAGTGACTCGATGATCAACCGGTACATCCATCCGGCCGAGCCGGTGTACCAGGTCCACCC
>JACOEF010000805.1 GCA_024998705.1 Nitrospira sp. | reverse complement strand
GGTTCCCTGATCGAGATGGATGAGTTGGGCCGCATCGCCGCTCAAACAGCTAAGCAGGTAATTTTCCAGAAGGTGCGCGAGGCGGAGTGGGAAGCGGTTCAGAAGGAATACTCGACCAGGCAGGGCGATCTGGTGAACGGGATTATTCTCGGCATGGAGCGACGGAACTTTCTGGTCGATCTCGGCAAAACCGAAGCGATTCTTCCCATTCAGGAACAGATCCCGCGTGAAACCTATCGGCGTGGAGATCGCGTGAAGGCCTTGCTGCTGGAGGTGCGTCGTACCCCGAAGGATGTGCAGGTCATTCTTTCTCGTAGCCATCCGCAGTTTGTGGCGAAAATGTTCGAGCTTGAGGTCCCGGAGGTCGGCGAAAAGATCGTGGAGATCAAGTCGATCGTGCGGGAGCCTGGCGACCGTACCAAGATTGCGGTCTCGTCCCGGGACAAGGCGGTGGATCCGGTGGGGGCTTGTGTCGGCATCAAGGGGTCGCGTGTGCAGGCTGTGGTTCGTGAGCTGCGCGGGGAAAAGATCGATATCATTACGTGGACGCAGGATCCGCGGGTCTTTATCGCCGAGGCCTTGAATCCGGCCACGATCGAGAAGGTTGGAATCGACGAAGAAAAGAAGTCCGCCCTGGTCGTGGTGGCCGATTCGCAGTTGTCTCTGGCCATCGGGAAAAACGGACAAAATGTACGCTTGGCCGCGCGTCT
>JACOEF010000804.1 GCA_024998705.1 Nitrospira sp. | reverse complement strand
TCTTTATGAGCACGGAGGGCTCGGTGCTGAAAGTTCCGCAAGCTGGCGAGCAGGGTGTCGACGAGGTTGTCCTGGAGCCGATAGTAGTGATGCGCAATAAAGGCGATGAGATGCAGATAGCGATCGGGGTCGTTCCGACGTGTGAGCTGAAAGATTTCTGATTGCAGGACGATGCGCGCGTAATAGACGATCCCGCCGGGCTTCAACGCGACCGCGTGAAGTGCGGGCGTCAGGTGGTGATACAGGTCGCGCACCACATCCCAATCGGCCACGCGTTCTTTGACCTTGGACGGCTTGCTCGACTGCGAGAGCGTCTTTATCAAGGTCAGTTTGTAGGCGCTGGTCTTCCCGGGGGTAGCCGTGCCCTCGACCGGCTCTTGCGTCAGCAACTGATCCAAGAGGACACGCACGTCTCGCGTGAGAGCGTCCTCGAGGATCGTGGCCAGATCATGACTACGTCGATTGATCGCACCCAGGATCAACTTCGTCAACCGTGTGTAACCGGGCACCTCAATGCGGTCTCGCACGAGGAGATCGACACAGCGCCAGAAGATGACCTTGGGTTTCACATGGGACTGCACCATACTGGCGATGTCCTTGAGCAAGAGACGGGACGCGTCTGGGGTGAAGACCCGGAAGCCGTAGAAGGCTCGAATGCTAGCCTGGTGACGTTGGTAGGTACGAGGATGATACTCAACCGCACCGACGGTCGGCGCGGTCGGCTCAAGCTGTCGCGCCACATAGTCAATATCCCGGGGATGAAACGCGCTCGGCGGGAAGAATCGCTTCGCGGCTTTGAAGTAACCTGCGCTCAACAACAGGCCCAGACGATGAGTCGGGTGACGGAGGCTCGCCGCCATGCGGCGTACTGGGGAAGGACAATCAAAGTACTGTTTGCGTTGGGCATTGGTGAAGACCGGTGGCGAGTCAAAGGCCTCGCGTTCGACCGAATTGAGAATGGGCATGCGCGGCATGAGTGACCTCCTTGAGACGCAGTCAAAACCGCGTATTGTACAGGTGGGAGGTCCCTCCACGGAGGCTGGTCTGTGAGGCAGATGTGGGCGCACCATGAGCGAGGAGCGGGGTGGCTGAATCAATCGAGTGGGTCCTCTGACACGGATTCGTCAGATCAGCAGTTCGGGCGATGTGTCTGCAGGCACATCAAAAGGGAGAGATGCGGGCGGGGTCTAGGATTCAGCCGTCGTAGAGCTCGATGCTCTACAACGAGCACTCGTGTCGCATCGTTCTCTGTCGTATTTGGTACCTTTGTTGGAATTTAACC
>JACOEF010000803.1 GCA_024998705.1 Nitrospira sp. | reverse complement strand
ATGCGCGGGTGCGACAACTTTTGCAGCTTCTGCGTGGTGCCCTACACGCGCGGACGCGAACGATCACGCGATCCACAGGGGATCATCCGCGAGGTCGAGGCGTCGGTCGCCGCCGGTCATACGCAGATCACGTTGCTCGGGCAAAATGTGAACAGCTACCGGTATGAGGATTGGGATTTCGCCCGACTGATCCTCGCGGTTGCCGAGGTGCCGGGAGTCCAGCGTGTCCGGTTCACCTCTCCGCATCCGAAAGACTTTCCCGCGGCGCTGCTGGATGCCGTCGCGAGTCACCCGAACATCTGTAAACACATCCACCTGCCCCTGCAGTCCGGCAACGACCGCATCCTGGAACTCATGAACCGGACCTACAGCAGGAAGGAGTATCTCGAATTGGCCGCGCACATTCGCCGCCGCCACCCGGGATCGCCCTTACCACCGATATCATCTGCGGCTTTTGCTCCGAAACCGAGGAAGAGTTTCTAGATACCTATCGGGTGGTTGAGGAGGTGCAGTACCACTCGGCCTATGTGTTCAAGTATTCGGAGCGGAAAAATACCATTGCGGCACGGAAGTTCCCGGACGACGTGCCGGAGGCCGTGAAGGGCGAACGGGTCAGCCGTCTGGTGGATCTGCAGCGTCCCATCACCGCGCGACTCAATCGGGAACTCATTGGGAAAACTCTCCCGGTCATGGTCGAAGGCGACTCCAAACGATCATCCGATCAATGGATGGGCCGTACCGACACCGGGGTGTACGTCATTTGGAACAAGAACGATACGCCGGCCTTCCTCGGCAGCATTCAACCGGTCACGATTCTCGACGGCAGCGCCGCAGTCCTGATGGGACGGCGCGAGCCCTCTGCGACACTCGCGTGATTTCTTCCCGCACTCCGCACAACACGTCGCCCGGCTCGCCGCCACACTGGCCACATTCGATAGGCCGCCTGCGACAGGTCTCTGACAAGCCAGCGATTGCCGTCGAACGGCGACATTCTTGCCCAGTCCTGAACATCAATTGCCAATTTTTCGACACCCGCACTCGTCGAACTGACGGCAGAAAGGAGCGCGCCAGGACCCATCGTCGTGTGCCGTTTCTGGCTCACGTCCCGGCTCACCATGACCAGGTTTTTAATGGAGCAACTTCATCGCCTTGAAACATCAATAGCTTAGACGGCAACTTTCGCCGCGATCCATCACGCCGCATCAGCCGCATCCACAGCAGACATCGACTCTCAGGGGGTTGCCACTAGGCTCCCCGAAGTCCATGAACAGAGGGCATAGCCCTTGCTTGGT
>JACOEF010000060.1 GCA_024998705.1 Nitrospira sp. | reverse complement strand
GGTATTGCGGCCGGACTGAATGAGTTCTTCAAAGCCTGGCAGGATGTCGCGACGAATCCCGCCGATCTGACCGCGCGAACCGTCCTGCTGACGAAGGCCGACGGGGTGGCCAAACTCTTAAACCAGGCTGCCTCACAACTGTCGGCGCAACGCCTGTCCTTGGACGGACAGGTGCAGTCCACCATTAACGACGTGAACGGCCTGACGAGCAAGATTGCCGATTTGAATCGGGAGATCAAACTCACAGAAGTGAGCGGTCAGCAGGCGAACGACCTGCGTGATCAGCGCGGCCGGTATCTCAACGACCTTGCGGAGCTGGTCGACATTTCTTCGATTGAAGACGGCACCGGACAGGTAACGGTGTTTGTCGGAATCGGCCAAGTCTTAGTCACCGAACAGACGGCCTTTAAACTGACCGGCGTCCCTGATGTGACGAACAGCGGGCTCTTGGACGTGCGATACGACGGCGGGACCGGGCCCAATACGGATATTACATCCGCCATCAGCGGCGGTCGTCTCAAAGGGTTGATCGATGCGAGCGATACGACGGCTGCGGGATTGCAAACGTCGTTCGATACCCTCACCTCTCAACTCGTCTCGCAGGTCAATACGCAACATCGTCTGGGATATGGCCTGGATGGATCCACGACCCAGGACTTCTTCTTGTCATCGGGAACCACGGCGGGGTCGATTAGTCTGGCCCTGACGGACAGACAAAAGATCGCGGCTTCCTCGACCGCTGCCGGCGTGCCTGGGAATAACGTGAACGCCTTGGCGCTCAGCAATCTGCAGACTGCCGCGGTGGCGGGATTGGGCAACACGACCTTTCAAAGCTACTATAGTGCGACGGCGGGAAGCTTCGGCGGGACGCTGCAGGGGGCGACTCGAGACCTGCAAGGCCAGGAGATTCTGCACGACCAATTGCTGGCCCATCGCGCGGAAGTCTCCGGCGTCTCGATGGATGAAGAGCTTATCAATTTATTGAAGTATCAGCGCGCGTTTGAGGCAGCTTCGAAACTCATCACGACCAGCGATGAGATGCTGCAGACGATTCTGTCGTTGAAACCGTAGTTGCCGCATCATTTCACAGGAGCAGCCACTATGAGAGTCGCCGACCAACAAATGTATGGAATCCTGCTCGGCAATCTTCAGCGCTCCCGAGTGCAAATGCTGACCTCCCAGGAACAGATTTCTAGCCAGAAGCGGGTCACCAATCCCGCAGACGATCCCAGCGCGTTCGGACAAATCGTACTCGACAAATCAGCACTATCTCAGGCGACGCAATGGATTCGCAACATTAACTTCGGGACATCCCGGGTGAATGCAGCCGATCAGGCGTTGGGACAGGCCCAGAACCTGATTACACGCGTGCGGGAGTTGACCATTCAAGCCGGCAGTGACACCACCTCCGCAGAAGGACGCCAGAGCATCGCTAAGGAAGTTCGCCAGTTACAACGTCAGTTGATCCAGCTGGGCAATACGGAAGTGGCCGGGCAGGCAATTTTCGGTGGAACGAAAACCGATGTGCAGCCCTTCACGATCACCTCAGGGGACACGGTCGCCTACCAGGGTAACAGTGAAACACAGTCGATTGCCGTGGGTGAAAACCAGACCGTGCAGATTCTCGTGCCGGGAAGCACGGTCTTTACCGGATCGACCACCAACATGTTTGATTCGCTCCGCGATCTCCTGGTGGCGCTTGAGGGGAATAATCGCGCCAACATTCAGGCCGGGCTGGGGGCGCTCGATTTGGCCACCGCCCAAATCAGCGAGGCGCAAGGAACCATCGGGGCCCTGGCCAACCGTCTGCAAGTCACGCACGATGCATTGGAGACCGCCACGCTGACGATCACGAAATCCATCTCGGACAATGAGGATGCCGACCTCGCAACGGCAATCACGCAACTCCGTCTACACGAAGTGGCGGTGCAGGCTGCCAGTCAAACATTTACCAAAATCTTTGACTCGTCCCTGATCAACTATCTCCGCTAACCGTCGCTCAAGTTCATTTCCCTCGGAGCCGATATACCTATGTACCCGTGTCCACATGCCAAGGAAGGCTTGTATGCTGGTTTTAACTCGACGCCGGGGAGAAGGCGTCACTATTGGTCCCGACGTTCGCATTGTGGTGCTCGGCATCAAAGGCGGACAAGTACGGCTGGGAATTGAAGCCCCGCCGGCGGTGCAGGTGCATCGCGATGAAGTGCATGCGAGGATCCAAGACGAAAATCGCATTGCCGCAGGGCCAGGAATAATTCCCTTGGAAGCATTTCGCCAATTGTCCAATAAAACCGGGCGACGGGGGAGCTGAGAACAGGTCATGAAGTGTCAGTCGAGCAGGTTCGGAACGTTTGAAGTGAAGGACGACACGCTCCTGGTGTTTCCCTCCGGCATCCTGGGTTTTCCTGAATGCACGCGGTATGTCTTACTCGATCACGATACGGACGCGCCCTTCAAGTGGCTTCAGTGTGTGGAGGAACCTCAACTCGCGTTTGTGATCCTCGACCCGGCATTCTTCAATCCAGACTATCGCATCGAACTTTCATTGGATGCGATGATCGAAATTCAAAAGCAGGACGGCGGCGAATTATCGGTCGTCACGATTCTGACCATTCCGTCAGACGATCCCGCTGCCGTCACCGCCAATCTTCGTGGACCGCTGGTCATGAACCATCGCACAAGACTCTGCAAGCAGTTGGTCCTCTCCGAAGACTGGCCGACTCGGTACCCGCTTTTCTCGCCTGCATCCGCACAAAACCCATCTCCAGCTGCTCGACTTCAGGCATCCGCCCGCTGAACTGCTGCGCGTCGCTGCGGTGCCATGCGCATCGCGCATCTTCCCTTCGTGCCAGACGGTCCCTCGATCGGATGCCCGACGGCTCCTCTGAGAGCGCACGGCGAACCACCATGTGCGGTACGGTTGCTAACTTGACGGGCTTGGGTCGGCTGGTCTGATCTGACGCGTCAGCACGCCCACCAGTTGCTGGATCGTGCGTTCGAGTTGAGCGAGCAGAGTAGGGGCTTCTGCGAGTGTCCCAAGACGCCCGATGGCTTCCAGCTGGCTTGCCAGAAGCACCACATCGGGCGCGCAAAGATTTCCCGCCGTTCCTTTGAGGCTATGTGCCGCCCGTTCCAGGACGACCGCATCGCCCTGCTTGATGGCGGTCTCAATCTCCAGAACCATAAGTCGATGCCGCTCCAAGAACAATCGGATCAACTGATCGAACAGTTCGATATCCCCGCCGATATTCGCCAACATGGTGCTTGCGTCAAACACGCTGGCATCCGTCTTCGTCATCTCCCGGGGAGGGATCGTTGCTGGGGCTGCATCGGGCGGCCCCAATGGGACCCAGCGTTCCAGAATTCTTCCAAGATCGTCGGTTTTTACAGGTTTGGCCAGATAGTCATCCATCCCGGCCGCTTTGCACCGTTCGCGGTCCCCTGGCATGGCATTCGCCGTCAGCGCAATGATGGGGACATGGGCACGAGTCTTGGGCGAGCCTACTTGCTGCTCCTGCTCACGAATATGCCGAGTCGCCTCGTATCCATCCATCATCGGCATCTGGCAATCCATCACAATCGCGGCGTAGTTTTCCCGTGTGAAGGCAACCACGGCTTCCTGCCCGTTGGAGACCACGTCCGGTTGGTAACCGAGACGTTCCAGCATGCGAACGGCAAGTTTCTGATTCACCACATTGTCTTCTGCCACGAGCACGCGCGGGCGAATTCGTTGTTCGGCCAGAGTATGACGTGTGATCAAGCTCGGAGCGATCGCCGCTCCGTCAGGCGTGTTCCTCGCCGCGGAGGTCGCGGTTTCTTGTAGTCCGAACACCACGCGGAGACAACCCTGCAGTTGATCGTGGCGCACCGGCTTTGTGAGATACGCTGTGAATCCCGCGCGTCGTGCTCGTTCGGCATGCCCGGGCTGGATCAAGGAGGTGAGGACAATCAAGCGGACCCCTACGCCGTGGCGGTGCGCTCGAATTTCTTGCGCAAGCTGGAGCCCATCTTTTCCCGGCATCATCATATCCAGCACGGCTGCGTCGTACGGTGTCCCCGCTTCGGCGGCCTGTTCGAGCATCTGAATGGCTTCGTCGGCGTCTCGAGCCTGACCATCCAACATGCCCCAGCCCGAGACCAGATGATGGAGAAGCCTACGGTTGGACTCGTTGTCATCGACAATCAGGATGCGGCGACCACTGAGCTCAGCTGAGGGGACGATGGCCGGCATGCACGTGGTCTGTTTCTGAAACGTGGCCGTACACCAGAACGTGGTCCCCTGGCCGGGTTTGCTGCGAAGTCCGACCTTCCCCCGCATGAGTTCTACCAACTGCTTGGAGATGGCAAGGCCGAGTCCGGTGCCTCCGTATTTTCTGGTGGTTGAACTGTCGGCTTGTGTAAAGGCCTGGAACAGCCTCGACTGAACATCTTCGCTGATGCCGATCCCCGAGTCTGTGACTTCAAACTTAATCGTCACCCCGGACGGGGAGTCACTCTCCAGAAACGCCTGTAAGGTGACCTCTCCTCGCTCGGTGAACTTGATGGCATTGCCGACAAAATTGGTGAGGACCTGCCGCAATCGGCCCGGATCTCCGCGCAACGCATTCGGGACCGCGGCATGCACCAGGCCGGTAATCTACAAACCTTTACGCTGAGCCCGTTCCGCAAACTGCGCGAGCACATCCTCAACGGTCGTGCGTAATTGGAAATCAATGTGCTCGAGTTCGAGTTTCCCCGCTTCGATCTTGCTGCATTCGAGCACATCGTTGATGAGAGACAGTTGCGCCTCGCCGCATTGTTGGATGGTATGCGCGAAGGAGCGTTGTTCCTCGGTCAGAGCGGTGTCCAACAGCAAGCTCGCCATCCCGATGACGCCGTTCATCGGCGTACGTAATTCATGGGTGATCATGGCCAAAAACGCCGACTTCGCGCGCGCGGCCGCTTGGGCCTGCTGCAGCGCTTGATCGAGCTGGCGATTGCTTTCCCGGAGGCGATCGGCGGTGTCGTTCAGCGCACGGTGCGTCGCATGCACTTCACCGAGGTCGATGGCAAACGCACGGACGAGTTCGTGACTGGGTACCGGACAGAGCGTCCAACTAAAACAGGCCTCTCCCCGCACCACATCCTGAGACGTGAGGGTTCGCCCTTCGAGTAAGCAGGTCGCCGCGAGCGCGGGGAGATCGTGGGGGAGGATGTCCGGCTTTCCAGCGAGATCGTATCCAAAACGACAAAGGACATCCGCCATGGCGGGATTCACGTAAACCAGGTTGCCGTGGCGGTCGATTTCAACGATGGGGTAGGGACTTTCTTCGGCCACTTCCGCGAGACGGTCACGGTCCTTTTCGAGCTCAAATTCGCGCGACAGATCGCGGAGAGTCAAGAGGGTGGCGACCGATGGGATTCCGGATACGCGAAGTTGTTGCCATTCCACGACGATGGATGGGCCTGGTTCCTGGTGCTCATCGTGACCTGTCTGCGTCTGATTGCTCAGATCCGAGGCCACCTGTGGAAGTTTCCAGATCCCGGTCGCTCGGAGAGAGTCGGCCAAATCGACCCGTGGACCGATGAGAGTCAGCAGCGATTTCCCGACACAGTCCGCAGGAGATCGACGGAATAGTCGTGCGGCCGTGCGGTTGACGAAGACGATGGTCTGCTCGGCGCCGAGGAGACAAATGCCCAACGGTACGGCATCCCAGAGGAAGGCGAGTGCCTCCGGGGGAAGCGGCATGCCTGCGACAGGCTGTGGTACGTTCGTGCGCGGCGGCTGTGAGCGATTTTTCACGAGGGCGTTCCTGCCGTGGATTCCAGGTATTGCGTAAGATCCACGTGTTCCTGCGTCGGATCCAATGCGCGTAGAATCGTTCGCACCGGTTGGTTTTCAGCTTGCTGTTGCAGGTCGATGTCTATGGTCTGTTGCGG
>JACOEF010000802.1 GCA_024998705.1 Nitrospira sp. | reverse complement strand
TCTTCGATCGTCGAAATATCGCCCACGTCTTGTCCCAGTTCCTTGGCCTTGAGGACCCGCCGCATGATTTTGCCGGACCTGGTCTTCGGCAACGACGGCACGATATCGATTTCCTGCGGTACCGCGATTTTCCCCAACTCCTTCAGCACATGGTCTTTGAGCGATTGCACCAACTCTTTCGAGTCCTGGTAGCCCTGTTTCAAAATGACAAACGCCTTGATCGCCTCGCCGGCGGTGCGATGCGGTTTGCCGATGACCGCCGCTTCAGCCACCGCTTCGTGACTCACCAAGGCGCTTTCGACTTCCGCCGTGCCGATGCGGTTGCCGGCGACTTTAATGACGTCGTCGGCGCGGCCCATAAACCACATGTATCCGTCGTTGTCTTTCCGGCAGACGTCGCCCGCCGTATAACAATTAGGGATCGTATTCCAATAGACCTTGTAGCGATCGGGGTCTTTGTAGATCGTCCGCATCATCGACGGCCAAGGTTTCTTGATGACGGCAAATCCGCCGGCATTGTTCGGCAGGCTATTGCCTTCCTTGTCGACCACGTCGGCCTCGATGCCGAGGAACGGTCGGGTGGCCGAGCCTGGTTTCAGTGGGACGGAGGGCAGGGGTGTCACCAGGATGGAGCCGGTTTCGGTCTGCCACCAGGTATCCATGATGGGTTTGTCGCTGCCGGTGACGCGGTAAAACCATTCCCAGGCTTCCGGGTTGATCGGCTCGCCGACACTGCCGAGGATTCGCAACGTGGAGAGGTCGTATTTCTTGGGCCAGTCCTCGCCGTATTTCATTAGGAGCCGGACCGCCGTGGGCGTGGTGTAGAAAATTGAGACGCCGTAGTGGGCGATGAGATCCCACCAGCGGCCGGGGTTCGGGTAGTCGGGTTTGCCTTCGGCCATGAGGATGGTTGCGCCGTTCAACAACGGGCCATAGACGATGTAACTGTGGCCGGTGACCCAGCCCGGATCGGCCACGCAGAAGTAGACGTCTTCTTCCTTGAGGTCGAACACATATTTCGTGGTGATGTAGGTGCCGACCATATAGCCGCCGTGCACATGCACGACGCCTTTGGGTTTGCCGGTGG
>JACOEF010000181.1 GCA_024998705.1 Nitrospira sp. | reverse complement strand
CACCGCTGAACAATACGGTGAGGCTCTCTCAATTCTTAGCAGCGCCGTTCCTGTCTGATTCAGCGTGGCGCAGGACTTCATCTTAAGCCCGCTTGAATTCCTTCTGCGTCCAGCGACTCTGCGTGCCATCAAAGAAATCCACTCCTGCATTGCGTTCAACGACCTGAAGACCTTCGAGGCTTTTCAGACTCCCTCCTAGAACCGGCAATCCCTCACCTATCTTTTCAAGAGAGGCGCCATGGCGAAACATCTACGGCACGGGACAACCTTGGATTTGATGGCTGATGTGAGCGTGGCAGCGCTAACCGTCGGCCGTGCGGAAGGGACGGGCATGGAGAGGGACGGGGATCATCGGCTCTTGCCGAAAAGCACCATCGAAAATGTGGATTCCACAGAAATGCCACTGCCGATTTTCGAGGGCCAGCATCAGGGGGCCAGCAATACCATTGTGTCCCCCGATGGCTCGGCCTCATACTGCCCTCTTCCCCCATGGCCTCGCACTGACCGAACACCACACTGCCCAAGTTCCACCCTTCCCGCCGTGCGCAATCATCTCGCCCCGATCACCCCCACACTGATAGTCACGCACGCCTCTCCCACCTCACGCTCACAGCATGGACGAAGGCCGTTTCATTGCTGACGAAATTGAGCCTTCGACACGTAGTTGCTGCCACAAATCATCTCGACTTCGTCTTTCCCGCATTGACATCTTTTTTGGATCACCCCACACTGGCCGAACCGGTTCATCGAGAAAGGAGCTGCCATGTCTCGCATCGCGCTCGTCTTATCGATTACGCTCCTGGGCCTTCTCCACATTCCCATTCCCACGCCAACATCTGCACAGGACCTGCCCGAAGGACTATTAGTTCGCTTTGAGTCGTCAGACCTCGTGCCAGGCTGGCATGTGGGAACCGTGGGTCTGACAAAAGACGGGTGCGTAATGATCTGGAAGTCTGAGCCAGAACTCATTCACGGGCGAATCGGGTTTGGCCTGCACTACATTCAGAAACTCGAACGCCATGAAGGAGAGAGGTGGGTGGAGGTTCCGCTCACACCGATGATGCACAAGGAACCAAAACAGTGCCACGAGCATACGGGTTAAACATGGCGTCGCTTCTTTACTCCGCACGGCCTCTTGCTCTCAGTGTGGCGTCCCCTCGTGTGCATACACAGTCGCATCGATGCTTGGTATGATGAAACCAACGCTCTGACGGCTCGAGCCGACGATCTCACGGAGCGCATCCTTGCAACACACCCCACCTGCACACTATGGACACCTCGATTGATAAATTGCGGGGGCGAGGCTTGGTAGATAGCTGGACCAGAGTGAGCACGACGTTGGCGGTTTCGGCACTCTGCCTTGCCGTGACAGCATGTGCCAGCGTGGATTAGAAAGATCCCCTATCGACAGTGACTTCGGTAGATCTCGCCCGTTATGCGGGAACATGGCACGAGATCGCCCGATTGCCGATGTGGTTTCAACGGCACTGCTTCAACTCCACAGCGCTGTATACCAACCGGCCCGACGGCACCCTCGGGGTCCACAACGAGTGCGTGACGGACAGCGGTGGAGTGGACCAAGTGGATGGTGTGGCAACAGTGATCGATCCCGCAACCAACGCACGACTCACCGTGGTCTTCGACAACTTCTTCGCATGGCTCTTCGGTTCGTCACGTGAAGGGAACTATTGGATTCTTGCGCTTGATCCGGAATACCAAACCGCAATGGTCGGCACGCCCGATCGCCGATTTCTCTGGATTCTCTCGCGAACACCTCAGCTCGAGGAAACCACCTACCAGCGCCTCGTCGCCCAAGCCAAAAACTGGGGGTTCCCGGTTACAGACCTTATTCGCACCAGACGGTCTTGATGGCAGACGCTGCTCTTGGGGATCAGTGGCGTGCCCTCCACGCGCGAACGGATCTGGCCGTCACGGTTCATACGTGAGTCGTTTAGAACTTCACTAGTTGAAAAGAAATCGACATCTATCAAAACACATGGCAGGAAATGGCCGACGCTGTTTGAACGGGCAGCAGAGGTCGCATCGAAAGCCGCGCCCGACATGCTTGCTCGACTGCGGGTGATTGAGCAGCCGGAAGAAGTCGGCGGACCGATTCAGCAACGCGTTAACGTGGAGTGTGTTTGAGCAGGATCGAGCCGTCGGCAGACCAGCTCGTGCAGACTATTGGATATGGTGTTCACACCGCGACACTCGCCACCAGCGGCATACTCTCACACCCTGGGCGGAAGGCATTGTGTGACGAGCAGTTGGTGGACGGGAATAAAGGGAGGATCCTTGATCACATTCCATTGCGCACAGTTCGCGCGCAATAGCATTTCCATCTTTTCAACTCGGTGGTGATACCGTTGGTGGTCGGGAACGAACAATAAAATGGCGATCAGTGAAGTGACCCACAGCGAGGTGATAGTGACCATGGGCCAATGCGCAAGTATTTTCAGCATGCCTGCCCCCTCATAGATCGTGGAGTGATTCTGACTGAAGCCACGCCTCACTAGGGCAGTATAAACCCCGCTGAATCCAGCCCCCAGCATTTTTGAAAATTCGATCTATTGGCCCCACTACCCGCTTGTGGTTGAGGCCGTAACGGCTGCCTAGCAGACCGACTTGAGACCTGGATCGGCTGCTCGGTCACCGCCAAACAGTCGAGATGCTCATCTGACTCGGAGAGGATGGCACTTCCCTTCGAGCACACTCCAACCTGTCTTGTCTGACAAGCAGGCAGCGCACATAACCCTGCTTCAATTGCCTCTCATTCCCATATGGCACGAGGACGCCGCATGAAGATCCTGCTCTCATTGATACATATCCTGCTTGCCGCGCTTCCTCCTCCATCGCTCCGAGTCTCGAATCCTTCGCTAGGGCGGTGCGTCGAAGTAATCCGGGGCGAAGGTTCGGCCGCATTCGTTGCAGTGCCACTCAGGCCGCGGAGGAGCTCCACGCCTCTTAGGAGCGTCTGGCCTGAGCAGAAGGCGTTCGGGCACGACAGGAGTCCGGCAAATGGGACAGTAGTATAAGGGTTCCCCGCGCGTCATTGCCCGCCTCCACCAAACATTCCACGAGCCTCGCCCCCAATCCCTGCGCACCAATCTTTTGTTGTTATCCCTCGGTCATAGCACACAGCCTGGCCCTCGCCTATCAGAATCTTATACAGGCCCTGACCGTCGGCGAGCACAGGTGCATCAATCCTGCAATATTGATCTTGGCTGGCTGTGCGCAGATGTTTCGCTTCGGCTCGATTGAGGGCAGAGCGGACAAGGGCTCGCGCTTGCCGAGCCAACTGTTGCTCGGGTTCACATTGCCCTTTCATCTCCGAGGTATCAGTGCCGGCGTATCGGACAGGAATATGGTCCCCAACAAGCGGGTGAATCCCGGGCAGGCTTCTCATGCAGGTATCCCCATCGTAGCAGGTGTGAGACACAGCCTGGTCGAAATGAACGTAGACCTGGCTTTGGCCGGAATCCGGCCAGCAGAGAATTGCTGTAGAGAGACTAACCGCATGGACCCTGATCATGCAGGGGATGGATCTTACCGCATCCTGCCGCAATCAACACGTGAAGAACACGTGAAAGACTGCAAAAATGTACTGGCCAAAATCAAGAAATTCACCAGACACTACGTGACTGAGGCACTTCAGATGCGTCGGGTAGGGCGTGAGGCCGAGGAAGAAGCGGTCGCGTATGCGGATGGGAAGCTCCGGTTACAGAACCTTTAGCCCCTCCCGGATCTGTGCCCTAGGGTAAGCTTTGGAGAGCCCCTACTGCTTTGTCTCTCACCATCACCTTTATGAGCCGTTGAAACCTCGCTCGAATCTGGCCCAGTGTGCATGGCTGACGGCTGGAGAATTCTCTCATGTATGCTTCGGAAACAACGGAGAAAGGTTTAGTGATGCGGAGCGGCATGGGTTCGGTGTAATAGAACCACACGCGTCGAACCTCACCGACCGTAGCTAGCTACGGTCGGCCCTGTGAATCGGCATACCGAATAATGAAGCGCTAGCCTGAGAGCGGTGCTGTGGATTGGTGTGGTGTCCCCAACGGGATTTGAACCCGTGTTACTGCCTTGAAAGGGCAATGTCCTAGGCCAGGCTAGACGATGGGGACGAAGAGAATCCGTACAAGCGGGTTGATTCATACCATACTTGATTGAGAGGTGTCACTAGTCTGCCTGACTCCTGCCTTCGGAAAAATTGCCGACTCCTCGGACAGCTGGCCAATTGACGATGTGCCCTCAATCACAGTACTCTGCACCTGTGGATCCCCGTGCACATCATCGCCCCGACGAACCGCTTACTCCGGGCTCGCAAACAACGAACCTCCCGGCCGACGCGTGCAGTCTGCTCTCGGCGGATGACCTGCATCTCTTTAACGAAGGGTCGCACTTCCACCTCTACGACAAACTGGGGGCACATCCCGCAACCTTCCAGGGTATCGAAGGCACCTACTTTGCGGTGTGGGCACCGGAAGCTGAGCAGGTCTCAGTCTTCGGGACCTTCAACCATTGGGATCCCACTCGCCACCCTCTCCACCCCTGTCACTTTTCAGGCATTTGGGAGGGGTTCGTCCCTGGGGTGGGAACCGGCACTCTGTACAAATTTCACATCCGATCACGGCATCACGGCGCGGTGCTCATCAAGACAGACCCGTTTGCCACACTGAACGAAACTCCGCCGAAATCCGCCTCCGTGGTCTGGAGCCTTGATTACACCTGGCAGGATCACGACTGGATGCACACTCGCGCGCAGCACAATGCGCTGGATGCTCCGATCAGCATTTACGAAGTGCATCTGGGCTCGTGGATGCGGGTTCCCGGCGAAGGCAACCGCTCCCTCAGCTATCGCGAAGCCGCGCCGAAACTGATCGACTATGTGCAGCGATTGGGCTTCACTCACGTGGAGTTCCTCCCCCTGATGGACCATCCCTTCTTCGGCTCCTGGGGGTATCAAACGACCGGATACTTTGCCCCCTCCGCCAACTATGGGACGCCGCAAGACCTCATGTTCCTGATCGATCAGCTCCACCAGCACCGCATCGGAGTGATTCTGGATTGGGTCCCTTCACACTTTCCGACCGACGAGCACGGGCTGAGCCGATTCGACGGCAGCCATCTCTTTGAGCATGCGGATCCCCGTCAGGGCTTCCACCCCGATTGGGGGACGGCGGTGTTCAACTACAGTCGCAACGAAGTGCGAAGTTTTCTCATCAGCAGCGCGCTCTTCTGGCTGGAGCAATACCATGCCGACGGGCTGCGAGTGGATGCCGTGGCCTCCATGTTGTATCTCGACTATTCGCGAAAGGAAGGCGAATGGATTCCCAACCGCCACGGCGGCCGGGAAAACTTGGAGGCCATCACCTTCTTGCGCCAACTCAACGAAGAAGTCTATCGCCGCCATCCGGATGTGCAGACCTTTGCGGAAGAATCCACATCGTGGCCATCCGTCTCACGACCAACATACGCCGGCGGATTGGGCTTCGGCATGAAATGGGATATGGGATGGATGCATGACACACTGGAATACATGGCACTGGATCCCGTGTACCGCAAACACCACCACCGCAATCTTACGTTCCGCATGCTGTACGCTTTCCAGGAGAACTTCCTGTTGCCCCTGTCCCACGACGAAGTCGTCCACGGGAAGGGCTCGCTCCTAGGGAAGATGCCAGGCGACGATTGGCAGAAATTCGCCAATCTGCGCGCGCTGTTCGGCTACATGTATGCGCAGGCGGCGAAGAAACTGATTTTCATGGGCGGCGAGATCGGTCAGTGGCGGGAATGGGCCCACGACGACAGCATTGATTGGAACCTGCTCCAATACCCGCCTCACCAAGGTCTGCAACGATGGGTCGCCGACCTCAACCAGCTCTACCGCGCCGAACCGGCCCTGCATGAGTTCGATTTCGACCGGCGAGGATTCGAGTGGATCGATTGTCAGGATGTGGATGCGGGGATCATCAGCCTCTTACGCCATGGCCGCAGACCGGGACAACACATCGCCGTCGTCTGCAACTTTACACCGGTTCCACGACTGCACTATCGCATCGGTGTCCCGCACGGCGGGTATTGGAAAGAACTCCTGAACAGTGACGCGTCGATCTACGGCGGAACCGGACTCGGAAATCTCGGTCGCGTAACCGCAGAGCCCATTCCAGCCCATGAACGATCACACTCATTGACCCTGACCTTGCCACCGCTCTCTGTGCTGTTCTTCAAGTCTGTGTCGTAGTTTCGACTGTGGTCTCGCCTTTCCAGCGCCTCTAGGGTAGGATCGCGACATCGAACAGACAACGTCGGCGCACCAGATCCGCATGACCGAGGAGGCAACGATGGCGATTCGCTCACTGACAACTTCGATAGGGCGGGGCTTGGTGTTGCTCATGATCGGCCTCACCTTTGCGCACTGCTCCCATGACATCCACGAGAAACGCGCCGACACTATCAAGGATCATGTCGAAGCCTTTTACGATCACTTGAAACATGATCGCGTGGCAGCCGCCGTCCGAGAGAACGAAGCCATCGAACACCTCTCATCCCAGTTGGGCGAGATCGTCACTCGACGCGTTAATCAGCCGGGAACCAACCAGGTGGATCGTGAATGGACCGACCTACGGACGGCCAATGAAACGGCGGCCCAAAACTGGTTGGCCTTGGGGCAATACCTCTCGATAAAGAAACAGTATCCGCAATCCCGAGCAACCTATCAGCGTGTCATTGATACCTACACGGGCTCGACGGAACGGTCCTACCGGGAGCAAGCGGCACGAGCCATTCGCGACTTGGACATCCTCAACCCTCCACCCCCCTCACAATCTCGGTGACACGCCGCATGTTTCGAACTAGGTCGAGAATCAGGCATCGACTGACCATCCAGTTGTGTTCTGCAGCTCTCCTGGCATCCGGGTGTGTGCACAACATCCACGTCGCCCCGATGCCACAGGAACACAGTCCCGCGACGCTGCCTGCCAGGGTGCAGCTCGAGGTACCGTTCCTCGCCATAGAGGGGGCGGATCATATGCCGGGCATTACCCTCCTTGAATGGCCGGCGGCAGACTTGCAACATGCCATCATCGAGTATTTCGCACAGCGCCAAACCTTTACCACCATCGGTACGGAACCCGCCGACCTACGCCTGGTTGTCAAAGCGTGGCTGACACTTCGGGCACCTGACCGCTACCTGTACCGGGTGCATCTTGAAACCGACCTATCCATTTCCGGCCAAGCTCCTCTCAAGACCTACGCGTCCGAAGGCCAAGCGTTCGGCTCTTCAGTGAGATGGGTCACGGCCTCTGATCAAGACCCGATTACCGACGCCACCACACAAGCACTTCACCAGTTGGCCTCCCAAATCGAACAGGATCGAGAGCTACTCAGAAAGTCCGCCGGCCGATAGCCGCTCCTCCGTACATCTGCGCGACGAACGAAT
>JACOEF010000305.1 GCA_024998705.1 Nitrospira sp. | reverse complement strand
GTTCTCCGCCACATCCCGAACCTGGCCGAGCAGCAGCTGCATCGCCGGGCTGCGTGCATCGATATTGGCCAACGCGTAGGCATTGTTCTGGTCTTCAAGCGAAAATTCGACCCGATGGCGCAGGGTGAGGAACTCGACGGCGCGTTCGACGACAGGGTCCACACTGGAGAGATCGACCGATTTGATGAGGAAGTCGTACGCTCCCAACCGCATCGCTTCGACCGCATCCTCCACCGTGCCATAGGCCGTCAGCATGATGATCAACGTTTGGGGAGCGATCGGGCGGAGCTGTCTAAGCGTTTCGGCGCCTCCCAAGCCGGGCATCTTCAAATCCAGCAGGATGAGGTCCGGCGCATGCTGGGTGACGGCCCGGATCACATCCTCGCCCGATTCGAAGCCGGTCACGATGTGGTGCCGTCGCGACAGGCGTTTGACAATGGCGGATCGAATGGCTGGTTCGTCATCCGTGACGTAGATCGTGGCCTGCATGCTGTTCCTCTTCCTGTAGTCGTGGTGGCTGTTGTCGCAAGGGCGCCCAGACGCGAACGGTGGTGCCGCGCGCCAATTCACTGTCCAGCGATATGTCCCCGCCGTGTGCCTCGAGAATGTTGCGGCTGATGGCGAGTCCTAGCCCGGTTCCTCGCGGGTTGCCGCTGGTGAAAAACGGTTCAAACACATGCGGGAGATGGGTGGCGCTGATCCCGGCTCCCCGATCTGCGACTGCGACTTCGAGTCCCGGCTCCACACCTCGCGCCTGCTGGGACAGGGTGACGGCAATTGCCCCACCGGAGGCGCTGGCTTCGATCGCGTTCTGCAAGACGTTGAGCAGCACTTGTTTCAGTTGATCGCGGTCGGCCTGAATGGTGTAGGGGGAGTCGGGCGCCGAAAGGTGGATGGTCACCTGTTTGCGCGTGAGCGGCTCATCCAACACCTTCATGACTTCTTGCACCAGCTGTGCCATGTCGAAGGCGAAGGCCACGATCTCACGGGGACGGGCATAGTCGATGATCTGGTTCACGATCCGGTCGAGGCGTTTGGTCTCCCGCAGAATGACGGCCAGATCGGGGCGGCGCGCATCGGTCGGATCGGTATCGTCGAGCAGGAGGAACGCCGTCGAACCGATGCCGACGAGCGGGTTTCTGATTTCATGCGCGATGCCTGCGGCCACCTGCCCGAGTGTGGCCAGTCGCTCGGCCCGACGCAGCCGCGATTGCATGAGGTCAAGGGCGGTGATGTCCACGTTGAACCCCTGGTGCATGACGACCGCTCCTGAATGATCGCGAATTGGGATGCGCCGGCTCAAGACTTTTTTGACCGTGCCGTCCGCATGGAGAAACCGGAAGACGGTCTCATAGGGCTGTCCTTCAGCCACCGCCTGTGCGAATTCCTCGATGACCCGGTCTCGGTCCTCCGGGTGAATGGCGCGGCGGACTGCGTCCGGGTCTTTTTCTTCGCTCGGGTCGAGACCCGCGAGGAAGCTGTTGTACCGGTTGCTGAAGACGAGGGTCATGCCGCGCGTGGTGAAGATGCCGAAGGGCGCGTGGTCGACGATACTGCGGTACTTGGCCTCTGACCCGGCCAGGTCCTGGTTGAGCTGGCGCAAGTTCGCTTCCGATTGTTGCACCATGGCAATGTGGGAATGGATGGCGGAACTCATGGTGTGCATCACGCGCGACAAGTTGCCGATCTCATCCGTTCGGGTCATGACGGGAACCTGCGGGATCGGATTGCTGTCGGACGCCACGACTGCTGTGGCCAGGCGTTCGAGCGGCGTCGTGATGGAGTGGGCGATGAGGTGCAAGGCTGCCACCATGCAGATCAACGCAAAGAGCCCACCCCCCAGGATGGTCATGAGCATGGTGTCGCGATCCTGAGCGAGTTTTGCGAGTTTGGTATTCAGCGCCGTCTGGGCGAGATGTTCGAAGCGCCCCATGTCCTGGCGAATCTTCAACATCAGGGTCCGCCCTTTACCCTCCTCGATGTACAGCCGTGCCTCGTCTGGATGCTCGGCCTTTACGGCTTCGATCAACACTTCTTTTTCATCGATGAATTGCCTTACGTACTGTTGGACGGAGGTGATGAGCGCGCGTTGATCGTCATAGGTGGAGACCTGCGCTTCGAGCGTCCTGCCGATGTTCATCACATGGTCCTGAGCGGTTCGGTAGGGGAACAGATAATGCTCCTGGCTCGTGAGCACGAAACCCCGGAACCCTGTTTCGAGGTCCACGATGAGCCGCAGGTACTCCGAGGCCAATCGCTGAGAGTAATAGATGTCATTGAGCTGGCCCTCGTCGTCTTCGAACGTGGTGACGCTGCGGTATGTCAAGACGCTGAGGAGCAGTACGGTGAGCGCAGGAATGACCGACGCAAGAAACAACTTGCGGGCAATGGGCAGATTGCTGAGCAGGTCACTCAAGGGCGGTCGTGCTCTCCGAAGATGGATATGGTAGTCCGCTCGCTTGTCTCTGTGCAACTTTGTCGCCTGATCCGTCCCGTAGGGGAAGGCGTCCCTCCAGGGGAAATCCGTTACGTCTTGCGCGGATGCCGGTCTCTCCTCCTCATGCAGTTCTTGCAGCCGGATGCGGAATGAGCGGTTTCGCACCGTGCGCCCGTGCGATCTCGCCCGTATTTCCCCGCTTCGTCAAGGGAGCGGGTGATGTTGATGAGGATTCGGTCCCGGCAGCGAGGACCCAGCGTCTCTACTGGTCTACGAGGTAGACGGGCCAGCGGGAAACGATGAGGCACGCGCCTTGCTGAGGGCCTGTAGGAGAAACATCTCCGTGACCGTACCAGGCATCGCGCCGGGAGTGATGGCCGGCGAACCGAACAAGGAGGATGTGATGGACTATGTGAAGCCATACGGTGTGGTAGACAGTATGCTGGCCGGCGGCGCGCTGAAGCTCAGCTTACCCCCGCGTCAACTCGTGCTTCGCGGCATGCTGGCCGGCGCCTATCTCGGGATCGGGACCAGCATGGCGGTAACGGTGGCCGTTGAAACCGGCTACTGGATTCTGGGCAGTCTGCTCTTCCCCTGCGGATTGGCGCTGGCGATTCTGCTTGGCGCGGAGATCATCACCGGCAGCTTCGCATTGCTCCCCGTCGCGGTGGCCGATGGTCAGAAAAACGCCGACCTCCGTCATGTGGCGGCCAACATGGGCTGGGTGTTTCTCGGTAATCTCCTCGGTAGCGTCCTATATGCGGGGTTGTTCGCGATTGCGCTGACCACTGCAGGAGACGCGCAAGTTAATGCGGTCGGGGCCAAACTCATTGCGGTCGCCGAAGCAAAAACCAACTATTACGCATCTCACGGTACCGCCGGTTTGCTCGCGGCGTTTACCAAAGGGATGCTCTGTAACTGGATGGTCAGCCTGGCGGTCGTCGCGGCCTACATGTCGTCGTCGTTCTCCGGAAAAATTCTCGCGATCTGGGGGCCGACCTTGTTGTTCTTTTCGCAAGGGTTCGAGCATGCGGTGGTGAACATGTTTCTCATGCCTGTCGGCATGTTGCTGGGGGCTAATATCAGTGTGTCGACCTGGTGGCTCTGGAATCAGATCCCGGTGACACTAGGGAATCTCGTCGGGGGCATGTTGTTCACGGGATTGGCGATCTATGCGGCGCATCATAAGAGCGCGCCGGCTGCAACCCCACCCCTTCCCGCAACGGTGCCTGCTGCTCAACCAGGGACCGTCCGGGCCTGAGCACTCGGGATACGGCACCTCGTTAAGTGATTCAGTGGATTAAGTGAGGAACGCGCGGCGATGGCCACTGTGTATCTCAGACGGCTGCATGGATGGCGTTTTGTGTTGTTCAACGTCGTGCTCGGCCTGTCGCATATCGTTGTGTTGTTCAATGCCGGTTCCTACATTGCCCTGCTGCCGCATGTGTCGGGCGATCTGGGCGGCGTGTTGCCCAGTTTTCTCACCTGGGCGCAGACCGACTTTATGGTCGGGTTGGCTCTGGGGTTTCCCCTCGCGCGATATCTCTCGGGACGGATCGGCGATTACCGGCTGCTGATCGGCGCCTTCATGGTGTATAGCGTGGCCTCGTATTTGTGCGGTGATAGTCAGACGCTCGCGCAGTTTGTTCCTGCTCGCATCGTGCAAGGGATCGCCGGTGGCATCACCCTACCGATCGCCCAGTCCATGCTGCTCAACGAATATCCCAAGCGGTTGAAGGCGGTGGCGTTGACCGTCTGGGGCCTGTTCAGCATTACGCCCTTCACCATCGGGATGCCGGTGGGGGGCTACATCTCCTATATGCTCGGGTGGCGTTTTCTGTTCTACCTGGATTTCGTGCTGACGCTCGTGATTGTCGGTACGCTGGCCGCCTTGTTGTATAAGCGAGGTTTTCATCGCCGGTACGCGCGATTCGATCTGGGCGGCTTTATCTTGTTGGCGGTGTTGCTCCTGGGGCTTCAGACACTGCTCAATATGGGCAACGATTTCGATTGGCTGGATTCTCCGTTTCTGCAGGCCATCGCGATCGTCCTCCTCGTGGCGTTTCCCTGTTGTATCATTTGGGAATTGGGGGAGCGTCATCCAACCCTGGATCTGCGACTGTTCATGCACCGCAATTTTGTGATCGGCGTCATCAGTCTGACGCTCGGGTTTTTCTCGATTCACGGGCTGTTGTCGTTGTTGATCGTGCAGATCCAACTCATTCTCGGCTATTCGTCCAAACTGGCCGGGCTGGCCCTGTTGCCGCTGGTGTTGTTGGGGGCGCCTGCCATTGCCGTCATGCATCTCCTCTGCAAGTACGTCGATGCGCGCTGGTTGATTTGTCTGAACAGCCTGGGCTTTGCCTGGACCTTCTACTGGCTCGGTCTGTACGACGATCCCCATAGTTATGAGGAACTCTTCTGGCCGATGATCGTAGAAGGCATTTTCCTGGGGTCGTTTTTTACGCCTGTGACGGTGTTGACTCTGCACGGCCTGTCCGGTCCGCTCATCACGCGCGCGGCCGAGGTTGCCAACCTCTTACGGGTGGCTGCGGGTGCATTCGGGATCACGTTTCAAGGGATCGTCCTGTTCAGGCGGATCCACTTTCATCAACTGCATCTGGCCGATCACTTCGGCGGGCGGCAGTCGATCTCGTTCGACCCGATGGGACAGTTGACGACCAAACTGAGCGCCGCGGGATTGTCGCCGGCTGAGGTTCAGGCCAAGCTTGGACAGCTGATCCGCCAGGAAGCGGCGATCCTCGGGCTCAACGATGCGTTTCTCGTCGCGAGTTTCCTGTTTATCGGATTGGGTATTCTCGTGTGGTTCGCCGATCCGACCCACTTGCCGTTGACGCCGAGCCCCGCTGATGAGCTGAGGGAGCGGCGCGCAGAAGAATTGATGGAGGAGGTGCCATGAGATTCCGTGTATCAACTGCCCGCCGATTGCCGATCTGTCTCGGGATCGGCTGCGCGCTGTTCTTCGGGGGCTGCGCGTGGGTCCCGAAAGGTGATCCGGCGGCACAATATCTTGAGGCGCCTGAAATGACGGAGACGCTCGCGGAGGGGACGAGCCGGCTCCAGAATTGGCCGGAGGATCACTGATGGGAACAGTTCGGCAATTCGGAACTGAATAGCCTGATCGAGGAGGCGCTCAAAGATAACCCCGGATTGAAACGCGCGGCAGCCAGGCTGCGGCAGGCGGAATCTCTCGTGAAAGTCGAAGGGGCGCGGC
>JACOEF010000061.1 GCA_024998705.1 Nitrospira sp. | reverse complement strand
TCGGTACCGCCCGTTAATCGAAGAGACCCTCAACCGAAAGGTCGACCTCCAGGATATTCGCCTGACCATCTGGCCACGCATTGGCGCCCGAGTCGGCGGATTCGTTGTCCAGGACGACCCGGCCTTTCGCGCAGGCCCCTTCGCATCGCTCTCGTCATTGGACGTGGGCGTCAAGCTATTACCCCTGGTCAGGGGAAAAATCGAAGTAGAGGAGATCACCCTGCGCAACCCGGTCATCGCGGTGCTGAAGAATGCGAAGGGCCAGCTCAACATCTCGACCCTCGGCCCCAGAACACCGGCTCCGCCGACCGCCCCAAAACCTGACGCCCCCGCGCCGCCGCCCGGCAGTCCGCTCCAAGTCCTGGCACTCTTCGCGGTGGACCGTGTCTCGATCGACGGGGGAAAACTCTCGTATCGGGACGAGTCCACTCCGAAACCGACCGAGTACACCGTCAATAATCTCGATTTTCTGCTGACATCGGTCCATCTCGATGAAAGCCCCACCATCCACCTCGGGGCAACCGTGCAGCCGTACAATCTGCCGGTCCGGCTCGACGGCACGTTTGGGCCACTCGTTGAAACCCTGGACGTGAAATCGTTCACGTTCACCCTTGCGCTCGGAAAAGTGGCGGTGGGCCTCAAAGGCCGCGCGGTCGGAGGCAACCTGGACGCGACCGTCAATGCCTTGCAGATCGATACGGCGGATCTGCCCATTACACTGCCGCTGACGAAACCGGTACAGCTCAAAGATCTGCATCTCACGCTCCACGCCCTCTATCCCCTGTCGCCCGATACCCCACCCGTCAATCAGGTCGATCTGACCGATCTGGGACTGACCCTGGTTATGGGCGGGTCGGCAATCAACGTAAAAGGCACGGCCACCAAAGGCCTGGCCAATCTGACGGCGGCATCCGCCAGTATCAACTCCACGGATCTTCCGGTTGCCATCCCCCTGACAAAACCGGTCGAACTCAAAGACCTTCATGTGAGCCTGCGTGCCAAGTATCCACCCAAGGAGGGAGCCGCGCCGCTCGAACTGGCCGAGATTCCGAACCTGGGTCTGACCGTCGCCATGGGAAGTTCGCGTATCGACGTCAAAGGATCGGTGCTGGGCGGGCTGGCGAAAATCGCTGCCACCTCAACACTCATCAACACCACTGAGCTGCCACTCCTGCTACCGCTGAAAAAGCCGGTGGAGGTCAAAGACCTGCACGCCACAGCAGAAATGAAAGGACAGGAAGCACGCCTCACCAGCCTCTCGCTCCAACTCTTCGGCGGATTCGTCCGCGCGCAGGGAACGCTCGGCCTGGGAACAACAGCTCCTCCCTTCACCGGCACGAGCTCGATTCAAGGGCTTCAACTTGGACCGGCTCTTCAGGCCGTCGGCACTGACCAGGTATCCATTAGCGGAACCGCCAACGCCGAGCTGGCAGTCAGCGGACGCGGGTTTTCCCACCCTGACCTCGTCAAGGCCCTCGCGGGTACCGGCCGTGTAGCCGTGAAAGAGGGAGCCATCGAGGGGATCAATCTCTTGCACCAAGCCTCGGTGTTACTCAAAGTCGTCGGTGTTTCCCTCGACAACGTGAAAGCCACCGCATTTTCGACCATCGAAAGCGACTTTGCGATCAAACAAGGACTGATCGCCGTCCAGCGACTCCTCATCGACAGCCATGATTTTCAGGCCACAGGCGGCGGGACGATCGGCCTCGATCAGTCGCTCGACATGAAACTGAATCTCAACCTATCCCAGGCCTTGAGCCAAAAGATTGCGGCCGGCTCTCCCATTGCCAGAGTCGCCCTCACCGGCGGGCGTCTCTCGCTGCCACTACTCATTACCGGCAGCGCGCAGGCCCCCTCCTATGGCCTCGACACAAAAATGTTCGCAGGAAAAGTGAAAGAACAGGTGAAGGAGAAGGTCAAAGAGGCCGTGGGAGACCTCCTGAAAGGCTCAACCAAGCCGGACGATCTCAAGCAACAGGGCAAAGACCTCCTGAAGGGATTGTTCGGACGGTAGCATCACGGAGGCCACATGTCACTGGCCTACTTGGTCATACAATACGTCGTACAATATGGCTTCCGAATCCTGGGAGCGATCCTGGTCATCGTCGCCGCGTTGTTCGTCGCCAAGTCGGTGGGGCGGCTGTTCGAGCGCTGGCTGAACGAGCAGGACCTGGAGCCCCCGCTCCGGTTGCTCCTCCTGCGTCTGATCAAGACCCTCGTGGTGCTCCTCGGCATTCTCATCGCGCTGGATCAATTGGGCCTGCAAATCGCCCCGCTGGTGGCCGGGCTCGGCGTGGCCGGCCTCGGTATTGGTCTTGCGCTCCAGGGCGTCCTAAGTAATGTGGTGGCCGGCCTCTCGATCATCTTCACCAAACCCTACCGAGTCGGCGAACATATGTCGCTCTTGGGGGGTCCACGGCGATGTCACTAAAGTCGACGTCTTTACAACCACCCTGGGGCACCCAGATCACTTCCGGATCGTGATCCCCAATCGCAAAGTCGTCGGAGAAATTCTGCACAATTTCGGAACGATTCGACAGCTGGATCTCTCCATCGGAGTGTCCTACCGAACCGATATCGACACAACGTTGGGAGTGCTGCGCGATCTCGTGACTCGACACCCGAAAGTGCTCCAAGACCCCGGCCCCGATCATCGGCATTGCCGGCTTCGCCGACTCCTCCATCACCCTGTCCATTCGACCCTGGTCCAGGCACCCTCTGTCGAGGCCGCACACATCGAACTCAACCAAGCGATCCCTCAACGATTACAAGCAGATGGGGTGACTATTCCCTTCCCCCAGAACGAAGTGCGGCCCCTCAATTCCCCCTAATGACCCCACCGCCTTCCATACATCTATGCGCCCACCACTGCCTCCAAGACACCGGCATCTCGCCTTACTTGTTGACCCCTAGCCCAACATGCTACTGTAACCCCCTTTGTTCCAAAACGGCTGTGACTAAGGAGACGATACCATGACCAGGCAGACCGACCTCGATCGCCCTCGACGTTCGGACCGAACATCGAGCGGCAGCCTCGTCGATGCAGAAGCGGAATCCGCGCTGACCGAGGAGCATGCGGCCGGCACCAACCTCGACAAGATTCGCGACATTCTGTTCGGCGCCCAGGTCCGTGATCATGAACGCCGCTTTGCCAAACTCGAAGCCCAACTGCTCGCGGAAGCGGCCCAGTTGCGCAGCGACCTCAAGGACCGATTCGCCTCACTGGAACAATACATTCGGAAGGAAGTCGAGACGGTCACCGGCCGCCTGACGGACGAAGAGCAGGGGCGTACCAATGCCGTCGGCCGCTTGACCACGGAGCTGCAAACGCTAGCCGGCGTACTCCAGCAGACGGCCACCCAGTTGCGGGACCAGAGCGAGCAGGCGCATCAGGATTTGCGCAGTCAGCTCCAGAGCCAGGCGACCTCACTCGCCGGCGAGTTCGGACAGCAACATGCCGCCTTATCCGCCACGCTCAACGACGCGGTTCGCCAACTCTCACACCAAAAGACCGACCGCGCCTCCCTCGCGATGTTGTTCCAGGAACTCTCTCAGAGGCTCTCGCATGACCAGCCTCCACAGCAGACATAACGCCGCCGCCACACGTGGATCGCTCCGGTCTACCCCCCTGACCGGCATGCCCATATTCACTCGACGACGATGGATAGCGCCGGCCGCCCACGCCACGTCAAACAACGGAGACGGGATGGCGCACACACCTAAAGCCGTCACGCCGACCGGCGAACAAGACTACGCCGAACTACGCAGTCTTCTGCTCGCGCCCGAGCAATCGCGCCTGGAACAGCTACAAGCACAGGTCGAACACCTCGATCTCACGGCGCACAATCTCAGTCGCGTCCTTCCCGAGGCGATTGCCCTGCGCGGAGAAGCCGACCACCGGTTGACCCATGCACTGACCCCCCACGTGTCGGAAGCCTTGGGGGTGTCCGTGCGCAAGCAGCCCCACATGATCGTCGAGGCCATTGCCCCGATCATGATGCCGGCGATCCGCCAAGCCATCGCAAATGCCTTGCGCAGCATGGTGCAATCGCTCAATCAAACCGTCGAACATAGCCTCTCGATCCGAAGTCTGCAGTGGCGGCTGGAGGCCCTCCGCACCGGCAAACCGTTTGCCGAAATCGTCCTGCTCCACACCCTCTGTTATCGCGTCGAGCAGGTCTTTCTCATTCACGCACAGACCGGCCTCCTGCTCGCGCACGCCGCCGGCGACTCGGTGGCCGTT
>JACOEF010000801.1 GCA_024998705.1 Nitrospira sp. | reverse complement strand
GTGCCACAGCTGAATCGCCCGTTCCGCACACCAGGTGATGAATCGGTCGGCGAGGAATTCGGGACCGTAGTATATCCGGAAGCAGCCATACGCAGTACCTCTCTCCTCTAGAATGCAGGTGCCCACTCACTCTAGCAGGAGGGACCACCTATGACCCCCAATTCCGAGTCCTCAACAGGAATCCTCTTCGTGGCGATCGACGTAGCGAAGCAAATCCAGGAGGTGCTGATTGAGCCCCCGACCGGAGGCCGCCAGCGATGGCGCATGGCGAACCTCCTGGCTAGGATGACGATTGTGCCAGAGAATTCTCCTAATGGCTGTCTCGATCTAAGGGGAGCTTACGGCCTCAGCCTTGGCGTGACATCAACGGACGAGCTAAATGCCAGCGAGAGGTGTCCTTCTATGTTTGTTAAGTCAGGTGCCGACGCGGGAACACTGGACGAAATAGGCCATCAACACTTATTAGGCACAGTAACGAAGGCTTAAACAAGCGCTGGCCTATCGCCTGGCTGATGGGTTAGCGCCGTACAGGCCGGAAAGCCCAATAAGGGCCGTCCGAGTGCATCTTTCGCAACATTCCATGTCGCTTATCAGGGGCTAATCCATGCCGCAGTAAGTAGTATAAATCTGAAATCACAGTCCCACTGTCGCCGAAATAGGAGTGCCCCATGAAACTCGTGTCGACCGTTGAAGCGTCGATTGTATCAATGCCTTCAGCGACTACTATTTTGCCACCCCGCGTATCACCTGCGCGCTGATATCCTCTGCGAAGTAACTTAGCAGCCCACAGGGCTTTATCCTTGTTGGAGGCGTACAGCGTGACCCTATCTGCTTTTCCGCGAAACTGCGGCAAAATTTGATTCTTAAAAATGCCTGCGTCTATGTCCGGCGCCGTTAGCACGATCTGTTTGAAAAGAAGCCCGTCGGGTGTCGCAGGCCCCTGGGGCAATTCACGGATTGCACGCGTCAAGGCTTCATTGCCCATACTATGCGCGATGAGATGGATGGTTTTCGCACCGGACTCCTCTGCAATTGTGGCAAGAAACCTCTTCAGGAAAGGCACCGCGTTTTCCACATTCCCTCTATCGGCTCCATAACTGAAAAACTTACCTTCCGATGGCCAGCTATACAGAATGGGAATTTCAATATCCAGGTCGTAAGCAAGCTGTGCTGTCTGACGGGCGGCATCCGCAAATGTGACCCTGTACCCATGGACGAACAGCAGAGCTTGTTTTTCTTTTGATTGGTCAATGGTGCGTCGCAGTCCATTAGAGAACTGATTCATTGGTTGTGCTTGAACACTTGCTAGCACGATATGCCTGTTCGGGTCTTCGCGAAACTCCAGCTTCCACCAAGCTGGGCGCTCCATTTCGCCGATCTCGTGTGTTGGTTTCTTCGGGATGCTGATCTTGCACACCCCGACCTGCAGTTCCTCGCCCCGCTCGCCTGTGTAGTACATCTCTGGCTGGTCTTCACCACTCCACTTCCGATCTGTGCCATAGAAGACGTGGAGCGTTTCGTATTCAGAGATTTCTACTGGTTTTTGAGAAGTTCGTGTGTCTGTTTCTTGTTTGGATGCCAGCGGAAGTGCTTCTGGCGGACCGGAGCCACCGCCGAATTCAGGAGGATGGACAACGGAGGCATAGCGTGCTGAGTCCTCAAAACATTGCACCGCAGCAAGACGTTCATTGACATCAGGCGAACCAAGCGCAGCCGTGAGCCCCTCAAGTACAGACCGAAGTCCAGCACGGGACAACGTCCAGCACAACTGCCAGGCCGCTGCTAGATATCCACCGCCGGAAAAGAGGACGTAGATGTCCTTTGTCTTATAATATTTCTCCCTTACTGGCAGAATGTGTTCATGCATGCGGAGATAAACTTCAAATAAAGCTGGAATGTCGGGAAGAAATTTATGGCCTAAGGAGGCCACAAGACGCACAACTTCGTTCCCGGCCATATAGCCTCCGTCCCGAGCTAGCGCCTCCTCCAAAAGACTCCCGAATAGGACCGTTACCATCATC
>JACOEF010000392.1 GCA_024998705.1 Nitrospira sp. | reverse complement strand
GACGGCGAGGCCGACGGCGGTGCTCTCGGAGGAGCCGATGCCGAGGTCTTTGAGATTGGCCGTCATGTACAGGTTTGATGGAGGCGGGACCGCCACACTGCCGCGAAGATCGCCGTTCGCCTGGGTGCCTGCGCCGTTTTGGAACGAGAAGCCGCCGGCGATGAGGGTGGTGCCGGCTGAGAGCTGAACCCCACGGAGTTGTGTCATGCCGGCCGGGTTGTAGTACCCGGCGGAGGCATCGTCGGCCTGAGCCGTGAATGCCGACGCTTGACCGGTGGCTGAGGCGCTGTGATCGTAGATACGAAAACTTCCCGCCCGCGCGGAGGGGACGACACAAACGAGGGCGGCGATCAGGGCGCACCAGGCAAGCAGTGCCCGCGAGTATGTGTCACCAGTTTGGCTCGACCTGTGCGGCCATCGGTTTTCTTCGTGGTGCGGCGCAGGCCGGCAGGTCTCGTGTGACCCATTGGCATCAAGCAGGCGTAGAATGTTCACCGTCAATGTCCTCGTGCTGATGAGTCTGTCAGCGACTCAAGCATTCTGTCCGGAAATGTGTCGTTCGCGAGAGGCTTAGTACGGGTGCGTCGCGTAGCGCCGATGCATATTCCGGACGGTCAAATAGGTACAAGAGCCTAGAGTCCTGAATTCTGGCGCTCATCTAAGAGAACGCACGGTGCTTTGTCAAGCGTGCGGGTGGGGAAGCATCCGGAAGCGGGGCGCACGCATGTGATTTCGTGCGCTGGATCGCGTATGCTCGGCAGATGGGGATATGCCGGTGATGGTCGTCAGGCGCTGGATCGTGCGGGGGCTTCTGGTATTGGCCGGCGTCGTGCTCCTTGCCGTAGGAAGTGCGTTGGCCTACGGGCTCTACCTTTCGGCCAGTCTGGCCTTGCCGACGGGCGACGAGCATCCCCCCCGACTAATCTACGGCGCCCCGTTTCTGTTAAAGCCGGATCTGGATATTGCCTCCGCTCATCTGATCGACCGCCTCCACCAACTCGGGTATCACGCGGTCGAGACGGCCGTACGTATGCCGGGCGAGTACCGTGTCAGCGCTGCCGAGATTGATATCTACCTGCACGAGTTTGCCGATCTTCACCTCCGGCCGGTGCCGGCCCGTCTCGTGCTCGATCAGGGGCGGGTCACCAAGGTGCTGTCGATTCAGGGGGGTGACGAGTTGTTCCCCGCCTATCTGGAGCCGCAATTGATCAGCGGGTTGCGCGGTGCCTCGCGGCAGGTTCGGGAATGGGTGTCGTATGACGACCTGTCGGCGCGGTTTCTCGACGTGTTGCTGGCGATCGAAGATCGGCGATTCTTCAGCCATCCGGGCATCGATCCCATTGCCGTCGGCCGCGCAGTCTGGACGAACGTGACCCGAGGGACGGTGATTCAAGGCGGCAGTACGATCACGCAGCAGTTGGCGAAGAATCTGTTTTATTCCCCGCAACGCACATTCGGGCGGAAGCTCAAGGAATCGATCGCCGCGCTGGTCTTGGAGGCGAAATACCCCAAACAAGCGATCCTCGAAAGTTACGCGAATGAGATTTATCTTGGGCAGGTCGGGTCGGTATCGATTTACGGAGTCGGGGAGGCCGCGTACCGGTATTTCGGCAAACGCGTGGATGCCTTGAGTGTGGAGGAGACCGCGCTGCTGGTCGGCATGATCAAGGGGCCGAATACTTATTCACCCCTGAGAAATCCGGCATTGGCCAAGCAGCGTCGCGACGTCGTACTGGGCCGGTTGCACGAACAGGGGCTCGTGAGCGACGACGCGTGGGAGCAGGCGGTCATGACGCCGGTTCGAGTCATGCCGCCGCAGGACACGTTGGCCGATGCGCCGTTTTTTGTCGACCATCTGTTGAGGCAGGTGGAAGAGACGACCGGTGCGCCGCTTCTCGATGGCGTCAGGGCCTATACGACGCTTGACCCTGTGTTGCAACGTCTGGCCACTCAGACGCTGGAGCGTGAACTGGGCAAACTGGAGGCGGCCTACCCGGCGTTGATGGGCCACAGCAATGCGGTACAAGCCGCGCTGGTGGCGCTCGATCCCGCAACCGGCGGGATTCTTGCCATGGTGGGGAGTCGTGACTATCGCGCCAGCCAGTTTAACCGGGCCGTGCAGGCGAAGCGTCAGCCCGGCTCGTTGTTTAAGCCGTTGGTGTATCTCGCGGCGTTGGAAGCCCGTCGCGAATTGACCGCTGGACAACCGATTACTGCAGCAACCTCGATCGTCGACGAACCGGTGACGTTTGAGTCAGGTACGGGTGTCTGGGCTCCGCAGAACTACGACCATCGGTTTCACGGCACGGTGTCGCTGCGGACGGCGGTCGAACAATCGCTGAATATTCCCGCCGTGAAGATTGCGCAGGCCGTGGGGACGAAGCGGATTCTTCAGATGGCGCAAAATCTGGGGATTCGTAGCCCCCTGGCCGACAATCTATCCATTGCCTTGGGGACTTCCGGCGTCTCGCTGTTGGAGATCACCTCGGCCTACGGGGTCTTGGCACAGGCGGGGCTCTCCGTGGCTCCCACGGCGCTGCAGTCTGTGATGACTCCGGAAGGGGATCCTGCCTGGCATCATACGCCCGTCCGGCGTCAAGCGGTGTCCCCGCAAGCGGCCTATGTCATGACGTCATTGCTCAAGGGTGTCGTCGAGCGGGGGACTGCGGCCAAGGCGAAGGCGATGGGCTTGCGCGGCATCGTGGCGGGGAAGACAGGGACGACGGATGGGTATCGCGATGCCTGGTTCGTCGGCTATACGCCGGACGTGGTGGTTGGCGTGTGGGTGGGGTTCGATGACGAGGAGGCGTTGCAGCTGACCGGGGCGCAGGCTGCATTACCGATGTGGGTAGAGTTCGTGCGACGGATTCTCCCGGCCACTTCGCGTGACTTTGTGATGCCGCCGGCCGTGGTGACGCGCGACATCGATCCTCAGTCGACTCAGTTGGCGACGTCGAAATGCCCGCAGCGGTCGATGGAAGTGTTCATCGAAGGTACGGAACCCTCGGTCTACTGTGAACTCCACGGCAGCGGATTCTGGGAACGGGTCAAGCGCAGTTTCGGTTTTTCCTAGGTGCGCTCAAAAAGCTGGTGTAGGCTCGGCTCATGTTGGGATGGTTCTCCAGTTCATCGGACACTACCAGGGAGAAGGAGCGCGCGATGATGAAGAAGTCCGGCTTTGTGGAAAGCGATAATATCACCCTGTTGGCCAAAGGGGTCTTGCTCCGGGGCGAGATGCGAGTCGAAGGTACGGTGCGCATCGATGGGCGTTTGGAAGGCGACCTGCACACCACCGGGACCGTCGTCATCGGCGAAGACGGTGTCGTACAGGGGACGATCACGGCCGGGACCGTCATCAGCAGCGGGAAGATCAAGGCGACGGTGCGTGCGACGGAACGGCTCCAACTGTTGAAAACCGGCATCCTGCTCGGTGAAGTCCATGCTCCGGCCTTTTCCATGGAAGACGGCGCGAAGTTTCAGGGCGTGTCGGATATGGGTGTCACCGCCTGGGGTGACGAAGCCCAGAAGCTCCCCGGCAATGTGCGCGACATTTCCTCGCAGCGCCCCAAGGCCGTCGCCATGCTCGGCGAAAACGCCTGACCGCTCACGCTCCCAAGCCTGAAGCCGCGCACCTTGTGTGCGCCCCATGGCCTCGTAGGGGCTCCTCCCAGCCTAGCGGCAGTTTTCTGCTCAGGCACGATGATCGTCGGACCAGCGCGTGACATCCTGGGCAGGTTCTGCTATCAACGGGTGCAACGCGTGCACTCTCCACGACTATGAATCGACAACAGATTTTTGCGTTCTGCTTTTTTGGCGTCCTGCTGGCACTGTTCTATCAGATGGGGTTGATGTTTCGCCCGTTCGTATTTCCCGTCCTCTGGGCGGTGATTCTGGCGCATCTCTGTTTCCCTCTGCACGTCCGGCTCACCGCCTGGCTCGGAGGGCGGGAATCGCATTCTGCCGTACTCCTGACATTGGCTGCGCTGGCGCTGGTGGTGGTGCCCCTGGTCGTCTTGAGCGTGATGCTGGTCAAGGAAGCCGGGTCGGCAGACCGCGCGGTGCGTGAATGGATTGCCTCCGGAGGCGTCCAGCAGTTACCCAATCGTTTGTCCGGACTACCGGGTGGCAATGTGGCGAGGGAATGGCTGGAACGGGTATCGGGGCGGGAAAGCGATCTCGAACAATTTGTGCTGTCGAGTGCGAAGACGTTCAGTCAATTCATTGTGGGCGAGTTGAGCGATCTCGTGCGGGATGTCTTCATGCTGGTCGCCGATTTTCTGGTCATGATGTTTACGCTGTTTTTCTTCTTCAAAGACGGACGACAATGGCTGGCCTCGTTATATGCGCTGATTCCCTTGGAAGCGTCGCACAAGGACAAGATCCTGGCTCGCTTGGATCAGACCATCCGTGCCGTGGTGAAAGGAATTGTATTGCCGGCCATTGCGCAGGGGCTGCTCGCCGGAGCGGCCTATGCGGTGTTGGGTGTGCCGTTCCCCATGGTGTTGATGGCCCTGACGATTCTCTTGGCTCCGCTCCCGTTCGGGGGGACGGCGCTCATCTGGGGGCCCGTGGCCGTGTATTTCCTCTGGGTCGGTGCGATAGGGAAGGGGCTGGTGATGCTGGCTTGGGGCATCGGCGTCGTGTCCACAATCGATCAGATCCTCAAGCCGCTGTTCATCGGGCAGGGTGCGGAGATTCCCGTGTTACTCCTGACCTTCAGTGTGCTCGGCGGCCTGGCGGTCTACGGAATTCTAGGATTGTTCTTGGGGCCGATTCTGGTCGGACTGTTCTTGACCGCGCTGCAGATCTACCGGGACGACTACCAGCAGCAGCACCTTCCCATCCCGCCGACCGCATCCTGATCACCCGTGTACGGACTGTTCCGGTCAGTCCAGTGGAATAGTGATCGCCATGCCTCCCATCACATCGTTCAAGCTGAAGTCCCGCTTGGGGCTTAAGGGGTGGCTGTTGTGACATTTTACACAGGCGGCGGAGATGGCCCGATCGGAATAGATGGCCTGAAAGTACTGTTTGCGTCCACTCGCTACGATGCCGGTAAACGGGCGATCCGGGGTCTGCAAAAAACTTTCCAGGGCTCGGCGTTCCAAGTCAGTGGCGGGGGCATTCCGTTGGTAAATCGGCCAGAGGCTGATGAGGCGGTACCGAATCCCTCTTCCTGATTCGGCGACGAGTTTGCCGGAATGCTGAAGGAACTGGGCCGGCAGCGGCAGGGCATTTTCATTTTCCCAATGTTCCGCGGCGGACACGATGCCCTTGGCCTGCATCCGGTTGACGACCTGATTGGTATAAATCGTTCGATCGGCATCCAGAACCGCGTGCACGAAGTCCGCCACTTGTTCAGGGGAAATCCCTGAGGGTGGTGCGACATCCTTCGCTTGCAACGAATAGGCTGAAGCGCAGGCGAGGACCAGCGCGAGCCACAGCGGCCGTGCGCGAATGAGTGTCAAGATGAGACGCATGGCTCCTCCTTCCGTACCCCGGCTTTGTCCGCCGGTAGAGTGATGATACAGGTCGTGCCCTGACCCTCCGCACTCTCCAGCCGAATCTCACCGCCGAACTTCTTGATCAGCCGCTGCGCGACGGTGAGCCCGAGCCCTGATCCTTCTCCTTGCCCCTTGGTGGTATAGAAAGGATCGAAGACTTTCCCGAGATGTTGCGTGGGAATGCCCGGGCCGCTGTCTCGGATCTTGATGGTAATCAGGTCATCCTGTTCGTCCGCGGTCAGCCACAGGTCCCCCTGTCCGCCCATGGCCTGAATCGCATTCGTGAGCACGTTGAGAAATGCCAGACGAAGTTGGTCGGGAAGCGCCGTGACGGACGACACCGCCACGTAGTGTTTCTGGACGTTGAGCCCGAGACAGTCGTGCGAGGTCTGCGCAATGGCCAGAGCCTGTTCCAATTGGGCGGTCACATCCACCGGGACGCGCTGGCTTTTTGATTCACGGGTTGCCACTCCGGTAAAGTCCCGAATAATGGCCGCCATCTTCCGGCCGTGGCCGACGATGTCCGGGGCATAGCCCTTGGCGCGAGCCAGGTCCGCTTCTTCCTGAATCGCTTCCCCAAGGCCGAGAATCCCAAACAACGGGTTGTTCAGTTCGTGGCCGATGCCGGCGGTCAGCACATCGAGGCTGCCGGACTTTTCGGCTTGGATCAACTGGTCCTGCAGCCGACTCTCATCGGTGGTATCACGCAGCACAAGGCCGAATCGTTTGCCCGCCCCGCTCCGGCTTTCCAGCGGGAACCATGCGTAGTGATAGAGGTGTGGCCCGAGCCGCAATTCGCGCCGGCCTGAGGAGGCTTGGTTGCGCGTCTGATTCAGAGGGTCGCGCGCTTCTTTGACGGCGGGATCTTGATCGGGGCGAGCGAGCGCCGTCAGGCCATGTTCTTCAACGAGCCGCAGGTCTCGCCGTAACGCTTGGAGATGCTCGTCGTCCAGGGGAAGCACATCGAAGAGCGGGCGGCCTGACCAGGTCTGTTCCTGAGTATGAAGGGCTTCGTGAGACGCTCGATTCATATACTGGATGAGGCCTTGCTGATCGATCATGATGATCGGCGTCGGCACTGCGTCGAGCACCTGATCCGTGGACTTTTGAAGGTACTGCACTTCCTGCGTCTTTTCTTCCACCTGGGTATTTAATCCGGCGAAGGCGGCTTCGAGTTGCGTGTTCATGCGGTTGAATTCGACCGCCAGCTCTTCCAGTTCATCTCCCGTGTGAATCTGGATCGGCTCCTGCAGTTCTCCTCGTCCGATGAGGCGCGCGGCTTCCTGCAGTCGACGGACCGGGGTCACGATCCGGCTGGCGGCAAAATAGCCCAGTGTGGCGAGCAGGCCGAGCGCGATCCCGGCGAGAATCATCATCCACATCATGAGGTGCCGGATCGGGGCGAACAGCTCGTCGGAGGATTGCCAGACGAAGGTGTGCCAGGCGCCGGCTTCCACCGTGCCGTTCGTGGCACGGCTGGTTTCCGGGAGGGGCGCGAAGCCGATGATCGCGGTCCCCTGGCCGCCGTGCCCGTCACTATCCGCCGTGACCCAACCGGGTTGGCGCACCGTCACCTGGGGAATCAGCGATGCGCTTGAAAGCTGAGCGCCGGTCGGCAGGATCGGGCAACTGAGTACTATGCCACGGCTATCGATAAGCATCACATGGCCGGTCTTGCCGAACCGGATGGGATGGGTCGAAGGAGAGAAGAATTCTTTGGCGTCGATGACTCGGTGGAGCACGCCCACCACCTCATACCGAAGGCTGTCCACGATCGGCAGGGAAATGCTGAAGACATAGGCATTGGCCTGTTCGTCGAAGTGAAGGTCTTCGATGTACAGTTGTCCGACTCCTTTATTGAACGTGCCTTTCCACCATGCAGTCTCGGCATGGGAGAAGCCGGCTTTGGTCGTCAGGGCGGCAAAGAGGCTGCCTTGCACATCGGTGATGAACAGCTTCTTGGTGGCAGCGCGCACGACCTGCGGCAGAAGTTGGTCGGGTTCATTCTGGGAGCCGGCGTAAAAACTTTGTAGGAGAAGGGCTGTGGGATTTCCGGTGATGGTTTTGACCGTGGCAGGGTCTCCTGCGGTCCAGCTGGCTCGTTGTTGCACAAGCGCCGCGGCATTCCGGTCGGAGGGATGGAGCGCGTCGCGTCGGTGTTCCAGTGCGCGCACGACGTCGGGGTGGACCGCGATGCGGGAGGTTCTGGCCACTTCTTCCGCCACGAGGAGGTCCAATTTGCGAGCGCCTTCCGTGGCCAGGGCCTGAAAGCTTTCCCCGCTGACGACCTGGATTTCTTTCGAGCCTTGGAGGAAGGCCATCCCAAGGCCGAGCAAAAGAGGGATCACGCCGACCATCAGCATGGACACGATGAGCTTGCGTTTGAGTCCCCATCCGAGGGCGCTCGCCAAAGGATTTGCTGTGCTGGTCATAGGGGCGCGCATGATATGGTCGGCTGCACCTGTGGAAATTCGATGCGAAAGGTTGAGCCGACACCGACGTCGCTTTCGACGCAAATGTGGCCTTCCATTTTCGAAATCACCGACATCACATTGTACAACCCCAGTCCCGTGCCTTTCCCGGGGGGCTTGGTGGTGTAGAGTGGTTCAAAGATTTTCGAGAAGGCTTCCTTGGGAATGCCGCAGCCGGTATCGCTGACCGAGGCGGTGACCAGTTTGTCCGGGCCAACGGTCGTTTGGAGTGTCAGTGTGCCGTGATCGTTGATGGCCTGGACCGCGTTTGTGATCAGATTGACGAAGACGTGCAGGAGTTCGTCGGGGTTGCCCATCACGCTGGCCTCTTCCGCATACCGTTTGACGACGGTCACGTCTTGCAGCGTGACGGCATATCGGGCGATTCGCAGCGCTTCGTCCAGTTTGGTGTTGAGGTTGACCATGACTTCTTCATCGGCGCCGTTACGCCTCGCGTAGCGGGTCAGGTCGCGGCAGATGGCACTGGTGCGTTTGACGGCTTCGGTGATGTCGCGAGCCTGTTCGTGAACCACCGCGAGGTCCTGTTCCTCTTGCAGATTTTCCGCGAGTCCGAGAATCAACTGCAGCGGATTATTGATGTCATGCGCAATGCCGGCTGCGAAGGAACCCAGCCCGGCCAGTTTGTCGGCCTGGAATAGTTCGGCTTCCAATTTCGACTGGTGCTGGACGAGCTTCCAGAGCAGCCTGGTCGCGGCCCCGCTCAGGACCTCGGCACCGGGACGCTTCAGGGCGTGGATGAGCGGTTCCATGGATGGGTCGCCGGTCACATCCATGACCAAATTGGCCCCATAATTCTGGATGAGGTCCTGCACCCGTTCCGCGACCGGCACACGCAGGTCTTGCGCCCGCTTGAGTCCCGGAGCCGTCGGATCCTTGTCCGCAATGCCGACGATCTCGACGTCCGGAATTTGATGGAAGAGATCCAGGAGGGCGGTTCCGCCTTTTCCTGCTCCGATGATGGCAATTCTCGTCGCACAGAGTTTCATGGCCGCATTCCATGGTGTGTTGCGTGATCCGGTCGGCAGCGATCTCCCACTGAGTTGCACCATGCCGTCGGAGAGGCCTGGGAGACCTCTCCGACGTGCGGGGGGTGCTGCCTGTCGGTACAGGCGACACTACAGTTGGGCCAGTTCACGCTGTTCCATTGCCCTGGCTACGGCCGTGCGTAACTTTTCTCCCTCGACCGGTTTCACGAGGTAGTCGACGACGCCGCTCCGTAGGAACGAGGTGGCCATGTCGGTGTCGGGGAAGCCGGTCAACACAATGATCGGGACACGCGGCCATTCCTGCTGGAAGTAGGCAATGGCCTCAACTCCGTTGATTTTTGGCATGCGGATGTCGCAGATGAGAACGTCCAACAGCAGCCGGTTTTCTCCGGTGTTGATGGCTTCAATGGCCTTTTCCCCGTTCTCCGCCTCGATCACCTCATAGCCGGCTTGCTGCAAGGTCATTCGGACGACTTTGCGAATGTCTGGCTCATCGTCCACCACGAGCACCCGACCGTTGCAGGCGGACTCACTCATGAAGAAGCCCGATTTAAATTCTCCCATGATCCCCTCCTTGATGGTTGCGTCGATGGTTGATGCCAGTTGCCGTCCTTGCTGTGCAGTAACAGCAACACGCATGCCAATGGGACAATGCTGGAGAGGGGAGTGATTTCAGCAACTTAGAGAAAGTGAGCGGGGGGCAATTCCGGTCTGGTGGTTGGGAACCACCAGACCGGGTGAAATGCACCACCGGCGCCTCGATCAGAGCGGGGACAGAAACGGTTCAGCAGGCCAGTGGTTGTTGAGGAGTGGAGCGATCGACGCCGGTTCAGTTGAAAAGAGGCGCTACGTAGCTGAGATGTTGCCGAAGAAAGGTACGTGTTTCTTGCTCCGGAGATGTGCCGGGGTTGATCCGTGACGGGCAGCGGATGAGATTGCCTTCGGCTTCCCGTATGAGTTATTCTCCAGACAGATGATTACCGCCGAAGCTGTGACCGCATTCATTCGTCAGGTGTTTCCTGATGCTGCCGTGACCGTGATCGATAAAACCGGTACGCAGGACCATTTGATTGTACGAGTGACCTCCGGCGGCTTTCTCGGCAAGAATCTTCTGGATCGACATCGGATGGTCTACCAGGCCTTAGCCGCTCCGATGAAAGACGGGCGTATTCATG
>JACOEF010000800.1 GCA_024998705.1 Nitrospira sp. | reverse complement strand
GACGGCAAATCCTTCTTGAAGCTCAGGGGCCGGGCCAGACGGCAACACGAGGATGAATGGAATCCGAAGGTGCTCGAAGGAAGGAAGATACTTTTCGAGAATCTCGTTATCGACGATCTCATCCGTCTCTTCCGCCAACAGCTGAACGGCCTGTCCTATGAGAATGACCGTAATCGGATTCTCTCCGGCAGCCAATCCCAAGGCGATGCGCAAGGCCTCGACCGGACGAGCGGATGTCCGCGGGTCTTCGCGAATGATCAGCACGATGGATGCAGTGGCCGCCACAGTCGTTCCTTCAGACGTTCGAGTTAGGTAAATGCCAGAAACCGGTCGCAGCCGTTCACGATATTTGAGAGCACGACCAAGCCGCAGAGAGAAATGCGGGAATCGAGCGAATCGGTCGAAACACCATGTTGCTGACACCCATAGGCGCAGACAAACAGCTTCATGCCACGTCCCACCAGTTCGGCATAACGAGGGTCGCGAAGGTTCTTCACCCCCTCATCGATGAAATACAGATAGAGATCAACACCTTCAGCCAGCGCCTCAGATGAAAGCCTGGCAACCGTCTCAACACTGGGGTGTGAGGGGGGTGTGGATAACAGGATGCCGAACTTCTTGGCGCTCATAGGAAATAAGTCTGTGGACAATCTTTAAGAGTGCTTAAGAATCAATAGTTTATAGAGATAAAACTGACTGCGGAGCGTACGAATTTTACGCAGGAAAGTCAACTAGAAAAAGGGGCCTGAATTACCTGTTGACGAGCTTACTTTGGAGGGCTGATGCGAGGTCTGGAATGGGGATTTCTTCCTGTGCTTTTGTCTGCATATTCCGGACGGTAGCGAGGCCTTTCGTGACCTCGTCGTCACCTAAGAGAATCGTATACAGCGCTCCGAGACGATCTGCCTGGCGGAGGTGGGCCTTAAGGGATGCTGCACGGACATCCATATCGGCCGGCACTCCGGTTCGACGGAGTTCATCCAGCAGCGTAAATCCGACGTCCACTGCCTGGGTGCCAAACGCAGCGACGTAGACCCGAGGAATGGCCGGCACGACGACCGTTTCCGGCAACATTAATGCAATCCGTTCCAGCCCGACGGCGAATCCAACT
>JACOEF010000106.1 GCA_024998705.1 Nitrospira sp. | reverse complement strand
GTGCAATATTGGGTGAAAGTCGTGTTTGCCGACAATCAGGAATTACTGGTGAAGGATGCGATTCGTCACACGATCAGCGAAGACATGGAGGTGCTGGAAGTCGATTCGGCGAAGGAAGTGATCATCGTTCCCATGAAACAGATTAAGTACATCGCTTGTGATGCGACAGTTTTTGCCAATAAAACAAAGACGTAAGAATTTCAAGATGCGTTGCTGACGGTTTTGGTCACGGTTCAAAAACCGATTTTTAACGTATCCAGCTATCGACCGCTTGTCGATTCCCGCCTGGGGTCAGATGCCCATAGATGTCACAGGTGATGGTAATCGACGCATGGCCAGTTGCTCCTGGACATAGGTTAGGTTCTCGCCATTCCCGATGAGTCGGCTTGCATAGGTATGGCGAATGCTATGCATATCCAGTCGTCGCAGTCCTGCTCTCGTCACCATGGGAAACCAGAGTTTGTATCGCAACCAATTTTCGGCCATATAACTCGGCTCCCGCCTGGTTCCGCCAAGGTTGCCTGGAAAGAGGATTTCAGGTGCTGCGTACCCAGCGGCTGCCGCCCCCAGATCCTGTAGCTCGATCCAATCCGTCCTTCCCGGCCTTTCCGCTGGATGATCCCCCCCATCCTTTCCGTCTTTTAGTGCCACGGCGGTCCTCCTTATCAACCAAAACGTCCAGGATCGATGCGGCTACGTGAACATGTGCTGGTCCTGGAAACGCTCGCTTGGGTTTCCCATCAGTCGGCTCCGGAAAGAGATGCGGAGCCAATGGTCCACCAGGAACGTCTATCGCTGGATCAAAGGCGATATTGAAATTCACCAGATCGTCTTTCTGAAGACCTGAGAGGATCTGCTTTCACGGCATCCGATTTGGTTCAGCGGCACCATTTTGCAACTCGTGTTGGGAAGGGGCTTGTCTACCAGCAGGTCTAGGGATGATCTGGCATCGATACCGCCTCAAGCAGCCCAGTCTGTTCGGTCCGGCCTGTTGCGGACCGGAAGCGACCACCCGCGATCGGGCTCGGAAAGCCTGGCTTTGTGTGGAGTGTGCAGGGCTCACGTTGAGATGGGAAGTACAACCTACATTTGTATACGTAATGAAATCAGTCGTTCTCGAAGTAGGTGGTTATGAGTGTAGAAACTCCCGTTTTTCATGACGGTTCATGGCAAGTGCGTTATACCAAGAATTGTTCATCTTCATCTCTACTATTGGACTGAACTACTTCTGGTTCAATCCATGAGCGATGAACCATCCATATCAAATCATCGGGCGCCTGTCCCCACACCACGGGGCAGTTCAATATGAGGAAGGTTTCAGCTACGTCATGAGCATGCGTGTTCTTCTCGCGGTGGCCTTCATGTCGTTCGGTGTTCTGTCTCAGGCATTGGCTGAGACCTACATCGCCGGTGCGATCGGCGCGACCCTGGCGCTTCCTGCATCCGTCGAGGCGGATGAGAACATCAATTATCCGAACCCGCCCGGTCCGAGCCAGTTATTTCGCGGATCGAATACTACCATCGGGCTCAAAGAGTCTGTGGCATACGGGGTGAAGCTGGGGCACTATTTTGGCTCGCTCCCGTGGCTGGGAGTTGAAACAGATGTGTTGACCACCACGCCGCATGTGATGTCGGGAACGATCGCGATTGATACCAAATCCTCAACGGTGGGGACCTTCCGGGAGGCACAGAGTGGAGTCCATCTCCGATTTACCACCTGGGCCTTTAGCCTGTTGGCTCGGTACCCTGGGGACCATTGGCAGCCTTATGCCGGGATTGGGCCTGCTATCTTCTGGGGGCACGCTAGTGGTACCGGGTTGTCGTGTAATAACACCTGTCCAGGCCCTTCGGTCGATACCTCCAGCACGACATTCGGTTGGACGAGCCAGGCCGGTTTGCGCTATGTCACGGACTCTTCCATCGTGTTATTTGGTGAGTGGAAGTATATGTCGACGACGGCCAACTTCGATCAGGTACGGAGCTTCAGCAACATCGATGTGCATTATCAGGCGCACATGCTTCTTGTGGGCATTGGATATCAGTTCAAGTAATCCTGTCGTCGCACCCTCTCGGTTTTTTTCCTTCACTTCCTCCCTGCTGCAATAACGGTCTCCCTGTCACCCGTCCACTATCCGTCACGGATGAGACGGAGTTCTGCTCCGTCCTTACACAAGGCGGCGATGCGTCAGCCTGGCCGCCGTTCTGCTTGATCGTTGCTTACACACGCAGAGAAGAGGATAGGGATACTGAAACCATGGGGAGATTGGTCAAGCAAGATTCCGCCCAACGAGGCCCCCCGGCCGTTCCGGGCCAGACGGATTAGGCCCCGGCCATAGACGCGTTCTGTACCGGCTTCCCCGGCTGAATGAAGTGGAGGTGGACGCCGTGCTGAGCCGCCCAGGCATCCAGTGCGGTTCCCGCGAATTCGGGCCCATTATCCAGAATCACCGTCTCGGGCAGCGGGCGAGTCAGAAATACCCGATCGAGAATCCGGCACACCCGCGCCCCACCAATGGACACATCCGTCTCTGAAAGGCGGTTGACGGTCGTATTTATGGCGGGGAGCCGGAAGTCCCGTATAAGCCTGGATAAACTCGGTTGACTTAGGAGAAGAGCTCAGGGGGCGGTTGAAGAGCGCCGGTTCTGTTACCTGCCCTCCACTGGAGAGCACGTTTTAACAGTGGAACCGTACCTTGATAGGCCAAGATCGCCGAAGGTATCGCCAAGAATAGGCCAATCAGAATCAGGGTAATGGTTTTATCCCAAAATGGCCTGGCCATAAACCGATCGGTTCCAGCACAGGCCCATAAAATCCAGGCGAAGATCGCGCCGCTCATGACCAGAAGCCCGCGATTCACCGCCGGCGAGATAAACGTTGTGGGATCGAATCGCTTAAACTTGAGGTTTGGCCCCTTGGCCGTAACGAGAATGCGACCGGTCTCATTGCCCGTCATGAGGAGCCTTACCATTAGTTTGTCACCGGGATTCATGAGGGGAATGCGGACCTCATGTGAATCTGTTTGGAGTACGTCGATTTTAGGCCCAATGGCCAGAGTAGACGATGAGCAGTGCGCATGCAGGACCGTGACTCCAGCGGGAAAGGTGAGGTGAACAGATTGCTCTTCAATATCCTTCATGCCCAGATTCTGAATCGCCAACCCCATGACCCGACATCCATCGAGATTCTTGCCATCCAGTGTCATTGAGAGCCGCCCATCGAGTTCGGGATGGCGAAGAGTGATCACCGGCTCATTTTTGGTAATGGCATAACCTAAGACCTTCTTTTGCGATCCGATCAAATACATGATCAAGGGTGGTATCAGGCCGGTAAGAATTGCGCCGGCATAGGCGAGCCAATTGGGCATCATGTCCTCCTCAAAAGAGTTACAAGAAGTATAGCTTCCGCCATGGAAAGCGCAATTCAGAGTATTGCCCACATCATCAATGGGTTGAGGAGAGCCCTCTCATACAATTCAGGGTCTGACGCCATTGCTTCATAGTAGCTATCCGTCTTAAAAGCGTTGCTCCGTG
>JACOEF010000222.1 GCA_024998705.1 Nitrospira sp. | reverse complement strand
GAATGCTAATACATACACATAGTATGCTACCCCCCATATATTGTGGTCAGGAAGGGCATGCTTCTCTATGCCCAATAAATAGGCAACGTGGTGCGAGACATGAATTAACGGGTCTATTCGCAGTCAACCGGATGACTATCAACAGAGATATCCACAGAATTTGGGGAGAGGATTTTTTCTCGAAATCTGCATTTTCATGATTGAAACCTCTGATCCATTCCCATAGAATCGCGCCGCGACTCCCTCTGACTCCCGTGCACGTTCCACGCTCCCGAGAGAGCAGGGACGATAGGCAACTTCTTCCTCATTTTCTTGACTAGAATCCTTCTTCCTAAACGGACCTTCGGCCCCCTCTGACTGCCCTCTAAGGTTCAGCCGCAGAGCTGAGCTCTGCCTCCGCAGATTAATCGAGGCCTTAGGCCAACGATCGACAGCGTTGCTTTGTGGGAACTCTTCGATTTGACGAGAATTGCAGGGAAGAACAACCTAGAAGAGCCATCCACAGGAGCGTTGGCCAGAATGGCCGCTCAATACCGTGGAGGGATTGAGGACAGCATTGGGGGAAGAGGTCCGGCAGACTTCCCTCCCTGAAGCCAAGAAAACCGTAGTACGCCGGTGGGCCTCACCCATCTCCCCAGCGGCTGGTCTTATCGTCGATGGCTAGTCGCTCTGCCTCGATACCAGGTGGACCGAACCTGCCTAGATCGCAGCCACCACGGGAACGCCTGATGACAACCCAAACTCTTCAACGGTCGAACGAGTGACCATGGCGACCAGCGGAAAGCCGCAATCGATCGTCACTTGCGCCAATGCCCCCAGGACCGTGGCCGAGATAACCGTCCCGGCCAGATGATTCCGCGCGCTGCTCGTGGCGGTTTGCTTCCGCTCCAGCACCACATCCTCCGACCGGATACACACGAAGACTTCAGGGCCTGCGTATTCGCCATCCACGGCCGTCAACGTGGTACCGTTCACACTCACCCGCACCATACCATCCGAAGTGCCGACCACCCGCCCTTTCACGACGGTTTCAATCCCCACGACACGCGCAACATCCGCGTTGTGAGGCCGGCTGAATACGTCGATCGGCGCCCCAACCTGCAGGACATTCCCTGCGCTGATGACAGCCATCACGTCACCCAGCGTGAGCGCTTCGGTCCAATCGTGTGTGACAATGATCGACGGCAACGCAAGCTGTTTCAGCAGACCCCGCAGTTCATCACGCAAGTGCACCCGTGTCGGCGAATCCAATGCGGAGAGCGGTTCGTCCAACAACAGCAACAGCGGTCGAGGCGCCACTGCGCGCGCAAGGGCCACCCGTTGCTGTTGTCCACCGGACAGTTCGCGCGGCTTCGCGGTCTCCAGCCCACGCAGCTGGAACAGCTCTACCATCTCGTCCACACGCTTCTTGCGATCCTGCGCGGAAAGATGGCCGAGGCCGTACCCAATGTTTCCAGCCACCGTGTAGGTCGGAAAGAGCGAGTAGTCCTGCGCCATGTAGCCGATGTGACGATCCTGCGGCGCCACCCTGACCCCCGAGGCGGTATCCAGCCACGTGCGCGAGACAAATTGAATGGTGCCCTCTTCCGGCCATTCCAGTCCGGCCACCGATCGGAGGATCGTCGTTTTTCCGGAACCTGACGGGCCGAAGAGAATTAAAACGGTCGAGGCCTCGACCGGATACCGGATCCGCGCCCTGATCGGCGCACGTCCGGGGAAGGTCTTGACGAGTTGAATAACTATTTCCGCGGCCATGCTGCCCACACGTTCCGATTGACCGCATACACGAGGAGCAAGATGACATACGAAACGACCAAGAGAAAGAGCGCCGTTTGAGCCGCTCCGGCATAATTGAGCGCCTGCACCTCATCGTAAATATCGATCGACACGGTGCGTGTCTCACCCTCCAAATTGCCTCCGACCATCAGTACTACCCCGAACTCTCCCATCGTATGGGCGAAGCTGAGCACCGCACCGGTCAGCAATCCGGCTTTAGACAAAGGCACGATCAGTTTGAAAAACGTGCCGAGCTTCGACACGCCCAGCGTCCATGAAGCCTCGATCAGGCGTCGATCCACCTGCTCGAACGCCGCGGCAAACGGCTGCACTGCAAAAGGAAGACTATAGAGGATAGAGGCGAGCAGCAGGCCTTCGAAGGTAAAGGGCAGCGGATGCCCGACGAGTTCGTTGTAAAACCGTCCGAACGGGCTGTGTGGTCCGATGGCGACGAGAATATAGAATCCCAGCACCGTCGGCGGCAGCACCAATGGTAATGCCACCACCGACTCCACGAGAAATTTCCAGCGCCGGCGGGAAAAACTCACCCAATACGCGATCGGGAGACCGACGATCATGAGGACCAGCGCCGTGGCAGCAGCCAGCTTGAAGGTCACCCAAATCGCAATCCAGTTCATAAACTCGCCACGACCACTACCGTTGCCTCCAGCTGCTCCTGCCGGATGCTACCACAGAATGAGGCTCGACAGACAATTATTTTCCGACGATGACGTCGGTCGCCTTCACCGCAACTGTGACGGCATCACCGACCTTGATGCCTATATTTTTGACGGAGCCTTCGGTAATCGCCGACACGAATTCCAAGTTGCCTACCTTTACCACGACTTCCGCCATGGCCTGGCCCTCGGTGATTCGAACGACCTGTCCTTGAAATTGATTTCTCGCACTGAGTTTCATGGATTCCTCCGTGGTTCTGACTGAGACTGGTCAGCCGCTTCGCGTGCTTGCTCGCTCCCCTTGCACTCGAATCGGATCCCCCACCGCCGGCCCCTCTCTTCGTCTTCCGTACCTTCGATCGTGCCCATTCCCGCGCTGGTGTAGCCCCTGACCTCGCCTTCACGAATCAACCGGGACCCGGCCTTGCACTTGGCCTGTATCACCTCCAGCGCCTGCCGTCGATACGGCGACCCCATCGGCCCGCCGCGGTCTTGCTTGAAGATATACGTCACGACCCCCCCCTGGTCCGATTCCTGGCTCATCAGCACGGCCTCGGAGCAACCGGCGGCAAATAGAAACGTCAGCGAACAGAAGGCCAAGGCCCCGCGGCTACTTCGGCAGTGTAAATCCATATCGAGTCATCATCTCCTGCCCCTGCGGGCCCTGCATGAAAGCAAGAAATTGCCTCGCGGTGTCTTGATTCTTGGATTGCTTCACAATGACGGCGCCTTGTTCCAACGGTGGATGAGCGTCCGCCGGAATCTGCCAATAGGTGCCGGCGCTCTTCATCGCCGGAGCCAGTGCCAGAGACAGGGCGATGATGCCCACATCGCATGCGCCTGACTCAATAAACTGCGCCGCCTGCGAAATGTTCTCCCCCAGCACCAAGCGATCCTTCACATCCGCATACACCTGCGCATGCTCCATCGCGGCGACCGCCGCGCGCCCGTAAGGCGCATGTTTGGGGTTGGCAATGGCAATTTTCTTGATCGTGGGTTCACGCAGAACCGTAAGCCCCTTCGACACATCAAGCGGTGAACTCTTCGGCGCCCAGAGCACGACACGACCGATCGCATACCGATACAAGGAGCCCGGCACGGTCAGCCCCGCTTCCTCCAGCTTCCTGGGATAGCCGATGTCCGCTGAAAAATACAGGTCGAAGGGGCGCCCTGCTGGAGTTGGGCAAAAAAGTTACCCGACGACCCCAACGAGAGTTTCACATGATGACCGGTCTGCTTCTCGAATGCTCCGATGAGTTCCTTGATGGCGAAATTCAAATCGGAGGCCGCTGCGACGGCAATGTCTTCAGCCCGCACTGGACTTGTCGCACAGAATACCAGGAGACAGGCAGCAATGAGCCGTTTCATATTCGAGACTCCTTAGAAAAAGATTTGATACTGCACCCGAATGGCATTTTCGATCAAGGTACCGCCCACGGTGTCGAGCGGAACGGTCCCGGACCCCGGCGGCAGGGGCGCACTGCGGCCGATCGCGTAGCCCCCGGTCCCGAACTGCGTATTGCTATAAGTCAGCATGATTTGATGATCGTATGTCCCGTTCAAGAACCAATTAAGCGACACATCCGCCTGCTTGATCAAGTCATTGGCGGAGGCGGTATCAGGATCCCAATAGGCATACCGTGCCGACAGCTCCACGGTCCTCGGGATGAGATAGTATCCGCTTTGCACGTACCAACCCATGGCATTGCCGAAATTATTCGGCGCGGTCGCCGTACAGGCGGCATTCATACAAGGCAGCCCCTTGTTGTGCCGGATGACGTTCTTGAAGTAGAACTCTCCCTGCAGCGAGAATCCACGATACTTGAATACCCCATCGGCGGCCCATGTGGAATAGTCCACGATCCCAAGGCCGAGCTGGCGTCCGTTACCGAAGGCCGCCAGCTGCCGCCGGATGTTCAAGTTGGCGAGGTCCAATCCGACGAAGGCGTTATCGGAACTCGTATTGATCCCGGGGTTGTAGGAGTACCCGCCGCCGATGGCGAACTGCGGTGTTTCAGAATAGGCGAGGTCTCCTTCTCCATACCCCGGACGCCCCAGAATGTTCCAGTTCAATCGTGCGACATACATGAGCCGATCCACATCGAGACGCGTGTTCGCATTCAAATTGCGTTGATTCACGGCGCATCCGGCCGGCGAGGGGAAGGGATTGCCGCTCGTCTGCCCGCCGGGGCAATCGACGGTGGCCTGTTCCGACGTAAAGGAGCCCAGCCGGTTAAAGCTCGGCCCGGCGCCGTTGAATACGCCGATGTAGTAATTGACGGGAAACAACTCTTCATCGTTCATGATCGTGATACCGATATCGCGCCGGTCCAGACCGCTCGCCGTGAAGGCATCCTGTACGAGCGCACGTTCGGCGAATTGCATCGAGGCGGTCGAGTTGATTTGCGAGCGGTTGAAATACACTTTGTATTGGCCGAATTGCACGTTCGCCCAAGGCAAACGGGTGTAGGAAAAATTGACGTCGTAGAGCGACAAGGAGCCTGGAGACTGCGCGTTTTCCGATGTCTCCGCCCGCATCTGGATATAGTACTTAAAGTCCGGATCGAACAAATGACCCATGAAATAAAACCGCAGCCGTCTCACGTTGAAAGATGACGCGCTGTTCTCCGAACGGTTGGCTCGGTAGTCGCCGAATACGCCGAGCAACTCAGGGAAGTTTTTGGCTTCACCGGGATTGCGCCAGGCATCGTTGCGGAACCGTTGCGTAAATCGCAGCTGACTGCGAAAGCGGATCTTCAGGAAGAACGCGTTGTCGTTCATCGAGAGGTTGAATCCCCGGTCGTACCACCCGCGAAAACTCGGCGACAGTAACTGGGTGCGTTCCTCCGACTCTTTCAGCACCTGGTCGTACTCTTGCTGGGAAATCATGCCGCTCTTGACGGATCGTTCGAGCAGGAGTTTCAGCGACGGATCCATGCTTTCAACGAAGACATACTTGCCGTCTTTCTCCACCAATTTCCCTGAGTCCGCCGCCTGTGCGAGTGTCACATAACTGAGCCCCACAACCAGCGCGGCGATCATCAATGCGCGCACACCTCTCCTGTATGTACTCATGATCAACTCCATGATGTCTTGTTGAAATCGACGTACGGATCGGCCCGCTCAACGGCCTGTCGGCCGTCAACGCGGCGCCGTGCCGGCCTCTCCGGATTTCAGGAACTGCCGATACGCCACGGCTCGGGCCTTTGCCTCATCGGTGCTCCAGAAGCGTCCCGGCTCGAAGTAGAGGATGTAGTCCTTCGGTGTGGGCGGCGGAAGGGGATAGTTGGAGTCGTAATCGTCGGACTTCCGTACGGGAAGTTGCGTGTGAAAATATTCGATCGTGACATACAGATAGGGGTCACGGACGGCGACCCATCCCGCGATGGTGTCGCGGCCATACCCCGGGTTCAGGCCGGGACCACGGACCTCAAAATGGGCGCGCTCGTTCGGGCCCAGGTGCTGAATCCCCTGCGAAAGGTGCGGAGCCAGGGCCTGGAGTTCGTCTTCTCGAAACAGAGGTTTTGGCGGCAGCTCTTCCGTGAACCAACGTAAGGGCAAACGCTGTTGTTCTCGGATCGAAAACCCTCTCAACAGGCTGACCATTTCCTCGCTGCTCAGCTGTACCGGATGCGTATACGACGTAGGGGCGACTTCTTGTTGCACCCTCACCACGACCCGCTGATCCTCATGCACCGTGCGCGTCGTATACGGAAGCCTGGCACAGCCGCCGAGGGTCAGTCCGACTGACCACCCGGCGACGCAGGTCCAGAGGACCATGTGCCGCCACAGAGCCTGTCTCATTATGCGTCCCATCTGCCTCTCCTCATGGATGCCGATAAACGGTGATGAATATATAAAATGATGCACTCACATCTTTGAATGATAGGTGGGCTGGGCTATGGACGCCGATCCGACGGCACGCCATACCCGGCCTCCCGAACGATGGCTTGCGCCTCCTCGCTGTGCAGATATCCCAAAAACTCTTCACAGAGACTTCGATTGGGGCAGTACCGTTCCATGGCCATCGAATGCACGGTTTGGGCATATCCTTTTTCCAGCCTCGCCACGACCCGAACCCGCTCCTGCACCTTCACTGCCTCATGCCCGAAAAGAATGCCTGCATCGGCCTGCCCGCTCAGCACATGGTCAAGGACGCCACGGGAATCAGTCGCCACGTCGAGGCGCCTCTTGAAGGATGCCTCAAGCCCCATCGCGCGCAGCATGGCACCGGTCTGCGCCCCCAAGCGGGTGTGTGACGGGTCGGCCACCGCGAGGCGACCGCTTCCTCGGCTCAAGGCTTCCAGCGATTCAGCCGCATCGACCAATGACTCCGGCACAACCAAGACCAGTTGCTCCACCGCATAGGATTGTTTCGTCCCCGGCAGCACATAGTATTTTTGCTCCAGCCTGGTCAGCACCTCGTCACCGCCCGGGGCCACAATATGAATGGGGCCGCTGCCGATGAAATACTGGCCGACCATACTGTTTTCCATGCCCGCGATGGTTCGCCTCAATTCCAATCCGTTATCGACGTACAGTCTTATACGAACTTCCGGATGAATCCGTTCAAACCCCGCACTGAGTCGATCGAGCACCCCCTTCACGCTGTGCGAGCCGGCAATCACGAATGCTTCCTGCCCGGCGCGTGCAGCACCATCAGACAAGAACAGTCCGATCCACACAAGAGCCATGAACTTGAACATGATTGCTCTGTTTCGAACTGTCATCTCACTCCATCCCGTCGGTGCCCGTCACACTACCGACGAGAACCGTTTCAATGCCCGCGTAGATCACGCACGGTTCCCGTCTCGCTCATGTCGTATCCGCCAAGAGCATCGATTTCTGATCGAAACGACCGACTGACCAGAATATTCAAGAATGCTTCAATACCCGGATGGTCATTGAGGTGCGCTTTCGGCACGACAAAATCGTAGCGCGCCCGCTGAAGAGGAAGAAACCCGAGCCCGAAGAGATTGGCAGCCGCCCGCACTCCGACCGCCGCATCCGCATGGCCTTCCGCAATGGTGCGAGCTACCTGAAAATGGGAGCGCCCGATCCGGTCATACCCGAGGATCGTCCCCGGGGCGATACCGGCGGAAGCCAACTGTTGATCGAGTAACAGGCGCGCACCCGCCCCCGCTTCCCGATTGATCAGCCTGATGTCGGCACGAACGAGATCCTCGACTCCACGGATCGTTTTCGGGTTGCCCGGGGCGACCAACAGCCCTTCCTCCCAAACCGCAAAGGTGATGATCAGGTACTCGTTGCCCTTGAGATGCCGACGCAGATAGGGAAGATTCGACTCTCCTGATTGTGCATCCACGACGTGCACACCGGCCACGTGCACCTCACCCCGCTTCAACGCGTCGATCGCGGCAGCGCTCCCGAGCGTCCATCCCACCACGGTACAATCTTCCTTTTGTCGTCGAAGATAGTCGCCTGCCAGAAACACCGACGGGTCGCAACCAGCCACGGCAATTTCCTGCTCAATCACGCGGCGGTTGCGCAGAAGTCGAACCTGAACGTGACGGGATGGATGCTGAGACCGTTGCGATGGGTGAGCGTTCGGCAGCGCAAATCCGTCCGCAGGTACGGCGTAATTCATCACCTCCCCCAACTCGGCAACCGGTCGAACGATGAATCGCGCACCCACTCGGGCCACCTTGACACGCGTAGGACTCTGGAGCACGTGCAGCGGAGCCGCCGCTGTGAACCATTCGCCCTCGACAATCTCCTCCTGAGGGAGCAGCCGGAAGAGATCTTCCACCCGACAGCCGAGGGCCTGCGCAAGCCGGAGTGCGACGGCAGTGGTCGGAAGATATTGATTGGTTTCGATGGCATGGACGGCTTGCCGGGTAATACCGGCCTGGGCCGCAAGTTCGACACGGGAGAGACCTTTGGCCTGCCTGAGCTGACTCAGTAAATTTTCTACAAGCTGGGAATCGTCAGCAGAAACATGTTTCGTCATGGCGGACCGGAAAATGACATAATACATTACGCATGTCAAGCATACTGACACATGGCAAGACAGATCTGTTTCGCGAAGTTTCTTACGAGCCAATTGTTGACAAACTTACATAACTTGATGTATTTAATTCCTCACCGGAATACAGATGTTTAATAAAAAACTTGCGAATTAATATTTTGTACGATCTCAACGGTTTCGATTATCAGCAACTCGGAGGTTAGATCAGATGAGAGCCTATATGTTTTTTAGGATTGCCATGGTGGCCGGCAGCTTGATCGCTGGAGCCATCACCTCCG
>JACOEF010000148.1 GCA_024998705.1 Nitrospira sp. | reverse complement strand
TACGCCCGATGTTGCGTGGTTAATCTGTTCTTCCGCTTCCTTCATCGACGACTCAAAATCCTGCTCCACCATTTTCATTTCCTGCTGAATCATGTTGAGCTCAGGCTCAACGGTCTTCTTCAGATCGTCTGCCGTTTCCTTGAATCCCTTGACGGCCTTGCCCACCTGACGCCCGATCTCAGGCAACTGCTTGGTCCCGAAGAGCAGGAAGGCAATGACCAGGATTATGAGAATTTCACCAGCACCAAGACCGAACATGGTGTTCCATACTGAGGGGGGTGTCCTGAAGCCCGAGCGGCGAGACGCCGAGGTCACATCGCCGTCATTCGGTCTACATCCTCAGTTTCGCAAGTTACCCCTGCGTCGTTCGTGGCGGTGGAGCTGCACCGGCCTGCTGCGCAGGCGGCGGTGTCGCCGGCTGTCCGGGTTGCTGGATCTGTGCCGCAGGCTGAGCCGGGGCGGGTTCCGCCTCGGTGGCCGTCACGTCAATGGCATCCGCTTCGTGAACCGATTTCTTGAACCCCTTGATTGCCTTACCTAATCCCTCACCGAGCTGGGGAATTTTCCCCGCACCGAAGATAATCAGGACGATGATGAGAATCAGCAACAGCTCCATCCAGCCAAACGAACCAAACATGGTACTGTATGCTCCTTGTTACAGCTGTGTGATTATTCGCACGACGTTGATTCACGCCCTCGCGACTGCAAAGCCGCCCAGTGAAGAACATCGCCTAAGATGATCTTGCCTGCAAACCCTCATCCCGCGTGAACTCTCGCGATGCACGGAAGGGAGAGGCGTCTTCTCTTGGCAATCGCGGGAAAGGCTATAGAAATGAAGTTAATTAGTCAAGCTCTTTCTCCTACAGACATCACCCGCTGGGCCCGTCCTACGACACGCACCAGCGCCGCTTACGGCCGACAGGAAAAGTGATAATACTCAACAGGACTCGGGGGTGCCCCGAGCGCCATCAGCACCGCCTCGCGCTCGTAGCCCAAATCCTCCAACTCCGGTTGTGCCTGACTCAATTCTTCTTCAGTGACATACGCAATGGTATCCGGGACCCCGTTCGGTTTGAGAGAGAGCAGAATCGCCTGCGTTGCATCGCGCTCCTCGGCCGGCATTTCACTGCGCAAGGGGAACTCGATCTTGCGTTGATACGGACTCTCATAGGTCTCGTTCAGGGTGCGGATGGTTTTGACCGTGAGCCGATCCAGCTCCCATGCCTGCACCTTTGAACCGACCATCGGGTGACAGGCCAGCAAATCCATCAGCGTCATCACATTGGTGCCCAGCCGACTCGACAAACTCACGCTGCGTTTCAATCGTGACCGCATTCAGGCCCAGATGCTTGGCCACCGCCTGAATCAGGGCCAGGTTCACCATGAAGCTGTACTGCCCGCCGAACTGGCCGTAACAGGGCTTGTCCGGATCGTTGAGTACGTCCATATCCGCCGTCCCGGCATCGAAGCTGCTGAAGCCCACAGCATCCGGGGCCAGCACCCGCTTCGCTTCCTTGATGGACGCAAAGGCCCCGAGATTGACCGGCACTAACACCTCATCGTCGATCGCCTTCATGAACTCGGTGATCGTCTTGCGATAGGGGACGTCTTTCCAGTCCACCTTGTGGTATTCGCGTTCCCAGATCAGATCGTCCAGAAAGGGCGGGAACTGCTTCAGCCGTTCGATGTCCTTCTCCTCAAAGGCGCGGATAAATCCCGACCAATCGGCAATAGCTGCGGCCATATGCTCATTGAGGTTCGGTCGGATGTGCTCCTCTTCGAACTCGCCGGCCTTCTTGACCATGAGCTTGGTCGCCAACTCATTCCAGAGTTCGTTGCACAGAATACGGTCGACGGTGCCGTCGGCGACGGTCGTCAAATTCTCGACCTCCGCACACAGCGACTCGACCTTCGCCAGATGGGGAATCAGATCCGGATGGGCACGCGCCCGGTCCAACGCATGGGCCTGGGAATCGACCAACAGGTACCGCACTCGTGGATACACCCGCCCGTCCTTATCCAGACGCTGCAGATGACTGAGAAAGCAGGCGGCCAGATTGCCGTTGCCGGGCCCCCACTCCATGACCGTTAACTGTGGCTGGGAACTGGAAGCGGTGGACGGCGTAGCCGCCGGCCCGCCTGATGTCCCACGTGTCGCAGCGATTTTCTTGTCACGCTTGGTGACCTGTTCGAAATAGTCCGCCGCCAGCGCGTGCGCCAATCGATAGTCGGCCGAGGTGAATGTCTGGTAGAAACTGCGTTGCTGGTCGCCCCGCAACTGATAAAACAGGGTATTGATATGAGCCTGCCAATAGTCGACCGGCTTGTACTCCCCGAGCGGTTGCGGCAGTGCGTCGGGATCCTCTAACGGCGTCATGAGGTGCTGTTCCATGTCTGTCCCCCCTAGAAAGAGGGAAAGTCTAACAGGAAGCAATTTTCGCCCGCAACCTACCCCGCGCGATTCCTCGCCCCACCTCGCCGCGCAGACCTCCCTCTTGCCACGCGAACCGTCCGGTCAGAGAGCCGGCATGGAGCCGTTCCTTGACAGGCCGGCTGGGCGGAGTGTACCAAGACGGGATGAGGCAGTCGCTCTGGTTCTGCGCTCCCATCTTCCTGCTCTCCGGCTCCCTCCTCTGGGCCGAAGATCTCCCGCTCACCCGGAATGTGCCGATTCCGGATTTCCAGAATCGCACGGAAAGCCCAAAGCCTTATAATGTTGACGCCCCACCCGAAGGGATGTTCCGCCACATTGTGCTCGCCGAAGGGTTCGATGAGGAACTCGGGTTTCAACGGACCCACGAAATTGTTCCTGTGAGACCGACCGAGCAGTTCCCCGCCGGCCCCAAACCGGTCTTCATTGTCTTCGAACTGCACCAGCATTACCAATCGTTCCAAGTCTTTGGGCGCTGCTACCCGGAGAACGTAGCCGGACTGGACGAACGCACCGTGATCGCCGAAGATGCGATGTACATCGCCCTGGAAGACCAAACCGGCTATCTGAAACTGTTCCCCACAGACAGCGGCTGGAGGCCGGGCCGGTATAAAGTGGAAATCCACGCCGGCGAGCAGATCAACGACATGAGTCTGATGGGCACCATGCGGTTCACCATCACCGCCGCGACGAACTCGGACTCCCCTGCCCGAAGCCAATAACCCCATCTCCCCACCTGTGACTAAATTGACGCCCGCTCCGGCGCTGAGCTATACCGGTCCACGAGCCCCAGGCACGAGCCCCAGGATAGAGAGTCGGCCCGCCGCAGGCACCTTCGGCCAGACAGGAGTCGTATCGCCATGCAGTGGGACATTCTTGCCACCATCCTCCTCACGGCAACCATCCAGTCGCTCTTCGGCGTGGGCGTGCTGCTGTTCGGGACTCCGATCCTCCTCGTGCTCGGCTATGACTTCATCACGGCCTTGACCATCCTCCTCCCCATCTCGCTGACCATCAATCTCTTGCAAGTCAGCAAGGACTACCGGCACATCCAGGGGCCCTTCTACAAGCACATCCTCACCTTATCGATTCCCTGTGTGGTGCTGTGTCTCTTGTTGGTCACGAAACTCAAGCTGAACATCGGGAGCATTGTCGGACTCTTCTTGATCGTCGCGGCGCTCAAGAGCGTCTATCTGCCATTCAATCGGTTGATCGAGTCGCTGGTGCGCTATGAACGGACCTATTTCATCGTGATGGGCATCGTCCATGGCCTGACCAATCTGGGCGGCTCGCTGCTGACGGCCATCATCCACAGCAAACCGTACGACAAAGACCAAACCCGCGCCACGACCGCCGTCTCCTACGGCACGTTCGCGCTGTTTCAACTCATCACGTTGGGCGTCTCCCTCGGTCCTTCCGCGATCGCCACCCCTGCCACCGCACTCTACATGGCGGTGGGCGTGAGCATGTTCCTCGCCACGGAACTGCTGCTGTACAGCAAGATGAGTACGGAACGCTACCGCACCACCTTTGCCGCATTCCTCTTTGTGTCCGGCACAGCCCTGATCTTTAAGTCGCTCTTTCTTCGTTAACCAGATGCAGGAAGCGCCGGTTGTGTTGACGCAAGACCGGATCTCAGTCTAGACTTCGCTCAGTTAGAGCAAATCCACCAGGTGATGGAGTTCACCAAGAACCGCCGGTCGCGCGCCTCGCGCTCGGCTGATAACTCCTACCAGCGCCCACGCGGTAGGAGTGTTTGTGCATCAGGGTCCCACCACAACCCCAACCTATCCCCAGTATCAACTCACTGAGGTCCTTCACGATATCTTCGCCCACCTCGGGATGTTGCTGAAGCTGGAGCGATCGATCCTCGGCATCATCGCGTCTTACTCCGTCGCCATCGGGCTCTTTCTCCTCTGTGTCCCCATTGCCGTTCAGGAGCTCGTCAGCACGTTCTCCTTCGCGATGGAACCTCGCATGATCTTTACGTTGACGCTGTTCGTCGCCAGCTCCCTGACCGGGGTCGCGGCGTTCCGTGTGCTGCAGGCGCGCGCCGTGGAGACCCTCCAACAACGAATCTACACGCGCGTCGCGATCGGATTCACACGCCTCCTTCCCCGCCTCCGCGACGATACGTTCGCCACACCGCAGGCCTATCGGTTCATGGAGGCCGACCTGCTGACTCGCGCATTGGTGGCCATGGTGGCGGACCTGTTTAATGTCGCCGTGGTCGGTACCATCGGGGTGACCATGCTGATCCTGGTTCACCCCTTTTTCGTGCTCTACATTCTGGTATTGATTCTGGGCTTTGTGGGATTACTGACGCTCTTCGGACGCGGCGGCTTCTTCATCACCCTGGAGATGTCTCGACTCCACTACGATATTTTCGGCTGGATTCAAAACATCGCGCACAATCTCCCCCATCTGCGAGCCGCAGGCGACAGCCCGTATCTCCTTGAACGCACCGATACCTTGACCCGCACCTACGCCCGAATTCGGCAGCGCCGATCCGACACACTAACCGGGCGGCAGTACAAAGCAGCGGCCCTCTGGCAAGTCGTCGGCCACAGCGGGTTGCTCATCACCGCCGGACTCCTCGTGGTGGATGGACAACTGACCGTCGGGCAATTCGCCGCCGCCGAAGTGTTGGTCGGCAACCTGCTGGTCAACATGGATACCCTGGCCCGACGCATGGTCGCCATGTTCTTTACCTTTGTCTCCTGTCGAGAAATCGCCGCGGTCTTCTCCCTGCCGACCGAGGAGGACGGCGCACAGGAAGACGTCCCGGCGGCACAGTTCGGAGCAGCCGGCATCCGCATGACATGCCGGAACCTCTCTTATTGCGGTCCGGATGGCGCGCCGATCTTCTAGAACGTGTCTTTCGATGTCGCGCCTGGGGAGAAGGTGGCCGTCCTCTGCGGCACGAACAACACGAAGACCGCTCTCGCCAAGATCCTGGCCGGACTACACCCGCCGGCGGCCGGGTTCATTCGGTACAACGACATGAATGTGGTCGAGGTGAGCCGCGACTCGATCAGCCGGGTTCGCGGACTTGTCCTCGATTCCCATCCCACGCTGCTGGACGGCACGCTCGAAGAGAACATCACCCTTGGCCGGCCCACGATCGACTACCAAGACCTCCAATGGGCGCTCCGGTTCGTCGAACTGGACCACGACATCGATGCGCTGCCGCAGGGATTGAATACGCGCGTGTCCAGCCTGGAAAACACCCTCTCCATGAGTCAAATCCTGCGGCTCCTCGTAGCCCGCGCGATTGTCATACGACCGCAACTACTGATCTTCGACGGCACCCTCCACAACATGCTGCCGGCCACACGTGAAGTGCTGCTTCGCCGCCTCTGTGCCAAAGATGAACTCTGGTCGGTCATCTTCCTGTCCAACGATCCGAACTTCTCGGCCTTTGTTGATCGTCGAATCTTGCTCGATTCATGAACGCAGCCACACAGCCTGGGACGGAACCGTTTGACCACCCCTCTATGCGTTTTGTAGAATGGGCGCCGTGCACACGGACAAACCGCTGCGTGAAGGAACTGTTTCCGCTCCATGACTGTGACCCGCCCATGGGCCTCCGTCGTCATCCCCATCAAGGATGAGCGCGACAATCTGGTACCCCTGACTGAGCAACTCGTGAAGGTCCTGGACGGCCGGGAGGAGTCGCGATCGGCTCCGTTCGAATTGATCTTCATCAACGACGGCAGTTCGGACGGCAGGGCGGACATACTCGACGGACTAGCCGCTCAATACCGCACCGTGAAGGTCTTTCACTTTGATCGGAACTACGGGCAATCGGCGGCGTTCGATGCCGGGTTTAAGCAATCGACTGGGGACTTGGTCATGACCATCGACGGCGATCTGCAAAACGATCCGGCGGATATCGCCACGCTGCTTCCGCACATCAAGACCTTCGACCTCGTCTGCGGCTGGCGGAAAGATCGCCACGACAACCTCACACGCAAGATTTCCTCCCGCATTGCCAACAGCGTCCGCAGCGCGGTTACCGGTGATCGGGTGCACGACACCGGCTGTTCGCTCAAGCTGTTCCGCCGCCCGGTGGTGGAAAAAATGCAGCTCTTCGAGGGCATGCACCGATTCTTTCCAGCCCTCGCCTTGATGCACGGGTTCACCGTCACCGAAGTGCCGGTGCGCCACTATCCACGCACCCGGGGCACGTCGAAGTATGGCGTGGGCAACCGCCTCTTCAAAGGCCTGTACGACCTGGTGGCCGTGCGATGGATGCAGCACCGGTGCCTGCGCTACCAATACCGTGCCGCCCCGACGACATCATCGCCTTCGGTCTCGGCCCCCACACGACTATGACACTCGACACCATCTGGCTGATTATCGGATTCCTAGGGCAGGGGATCTTCTTTATGCGCTGGGTCGTCCAGTGGATCGCCTCCGAGCGCCATGCGGAAAGTCGCGTGCCGACCGCCTTCTGGTACATGAGTATGATCGGCGGACTGATTACACTCGCCTATGCGATCTATCGAAAAGATCCTGTTTTCATCGCCGGGCAGAGCATCGGCAGCATCGTCTATCTCCGCAACCTCATGCTGATTCACCGTCCCAACCAAACCGACTCCGGCACGGCATCCCCGGCGACCAAATCCTAATGGAACTTCACATGAACGGACAGCACCCGTCCTCGCAGACGCCGGCGCAGGCCGACCGATCGATCCAACCGTTGGCGCTCGTCCTGCTATTGTCACTGGCGGCCGTGCTCTTCTTTGTTGGACTTGGCTCGCTCGGGCTGACCGATCGAGATGAAGGGCGGAACGCCGAAGCCGGCCGTGAAATGTACGAAACGGGCAATTACATCAGCCCCACATTCAATTACGAGCCGCGCTTCGCCAAACCGGTGTTTGTCTATTGGTTGATGAGCCTCTCCTATCACGTCTTCGGGGTGAGTGAATTCGCCGCGCGCTTCCCGTCGGCCATCTTCGGTGTCGGGCTTATCCTGCTCCAATATCTCTTTGTGACACGCTGCCGAGGACCGGTGGTGGGCCTCTTCGGCGCGGCCATGCTGTTACTGAACCTAGAAATCATCGGCCTCAGCCGTATGGCACTAACCGACAGCGTGTTGATCTTCTTCACGACCCTGTCGCTATATGGATTCTGGCTGGGCTTATATGGGGAAGGCCGTGAACGCCACTACCTGTGGCTCTTCTACATCGGCATGGCGCTGGCGACCCTGACGAAAGGCCCGATCGGTTTTCTGATTCCCATCCTAGCGGTTGGACTCTATCTGTGGCTCACCCGCTCCTGGTCACACTTCTGGCGTCACGGGTTTCCCATTCCTGGCCTCGCGCTGTTTCTGCTCCTGGCGTTGCCCTGGTACCTCATGATGCTGAATATTCATGGACAGCGGTATACGACCTCGGCGCAGGGCGACACAATCGGCCGGTTCTTCGGCACCATGGAAGGCCACGGCGGCACGCTCCTCTTTTACCTCCCCGTGTTCCTGCTTGGATTTTTCCCCTGGAGTGGCCTGCTGCCCTTCGCCTGGTACCAAGCCTATCGCAGCTGGCGGGACTCGAAACAATCCGGCGCACTGCCCCCGTCGCAGACCTCGGTTCTGGATGTCCATCCGTTGCCCCACGCGCTCGAATGGTTCACGGCCGCCTGGGTTCTGGGAGGATTGGTGTTTTTCAGCCTGTCCTCCACCCGCTTGCCGCATTACATCGGTCCGCTGTTTCCCGCTGCGGCGATTTTGACGGCCTCCTACTGGAACCGCTGCGTGACTAACCAGACGACTCCGGGCCTGCGCGCCGCAATCCACACGATGACAGCCGTCGGCAGCATCTTGGCGCTGGCCTTTGCCTCGTAGCCGCCCCTCTACGCGAAATTCGCAGGAAAATTAGTCGATGAATTCCCCCTCGCGGGGCAAGTGACGCTTGGACCAGGCCCCTATACCGTTGCCTCGATCTTCCTGCTGGGAATGGGCCTGATTGCCTACTTTGGATTCAGTGAAACGAGACGACCGGCCGTATTCTGGGTTGCCGGTGGATCACTGGCCCTCGTCGTGCTCGCCACCACACAGCTGACTTTTCCGCTGGTGCATCACTTTGTCATCGAACCGCCCCAACAATTGGCGGAGGTCGCAGGCGTCAATCTCGGCCCCAACGACCGGCTGATCCTCTACGGACAACCACGCCCCTCTTTGGTGTTTTATGCGAAGCGGAAGGCCATCGTGGTGCCGAAGAATGAAGAAGCGAACATCAAGCCCTATCTGACTCAACCCGGACGCACCATGATCCTCTTACCGGCGGCGCTTCGAAACAGGTTACCGCTTGAAACCATGGACTACCCCGTCTTGCTCGAACGCTACGGCTACATCCTGCTGGCCAACCAATCGCTGATCCATGTGCCGGAGGAGGCGGAGCCCCCGCCGATTCGCATTCCAGGACACTGACAGGATGTTGAAAAATCCCACCAGCTTCGTTCTCGCATCGCACCGAGGCTCAACGTACGGACCAGAGTACGCTTCGCCTCTTTGCTCTCTGCGGCCTCGCTGGCGGATTTTTTGAACATCCTGCTCACTCTCTCTTCATTGCAACGGCACGAGGCCTTTACACGCCTGGATCGCGACCACCACAGCCATAACTCCTCCCGCATAAAGGATGTGGCTTGAGGGCGAAGGCGGGGCGGCCACGCACGCATCCGTATAGGCGACGCGCCCGTTCCATCGTGCGAAACACAATAATCCGGCCAAGCCGATGATGACCGGTGCGCCGGTCACGACGCCTAACCCCAGGCCGACCAGACCTTCCGCCGCTGCAACTCTCGTCATATCACCGTCGCTCGCCGGATTCCGACGTCCTCCCACTCGCAACGCCACACCTCCGACTACCAGTATTATCCCGGAGGCAAGCAGGATGTGATCCGTCAGCGGATCGACGATTCGATGTGTCAGCACCCAAAATAGGCCAGTGAGCAACAGGACCACTGGGGCAATACGAACCAGCGCCTGCGCGCAGGACCGTCCCCACCAGCGCAGCGGACCATTAAAGATCGAGCCCACCACAAACCCCAGCACCATCCCCGCCACCACGTCACCCGGAAAATGGGAGCCCCGCCAGACCCGGCTGGCTCCGACCCATGCGGCCAGAGCAAACGGAACCCATCGATACCGGGGCAACGCCCTTGCCAGCACAGTCACCACAGCCACGGTCGCGGAGGTATGGCCGGACGGAAACGAATCCAGGCCTGAATCGAGCGATGGCCACCATTGCCACCCGCCCGAATGTGTCAACCTGGGCCTCGGGCGGCCGATGATGTGCTTCAGCCCGTTCACCAGTATTGCCACCACCCCATGCGCCAGGAGGCTATCCAGCGCCACACGTGTGAGGGGCCGGCGCTTCGCCATGTACCCAATCCCCAGGAGCACGAGGCTGATGGTCACGAGCGTGCCACCATTGCCGAGCTTCTCGCCCAGATCACCCAACGATTGGAGCGCCGATAGGTTGTGCGACCGAAGGAACCACAGGATGGGGATGTCGATATAAAACAGCGCCGCGAACGACCCAAGCAAGGCAATCACCGAGAGCAGGACCGCCGAGATCGGTGGGCTGGCCGGTGGTGGCTCCGGCTGCACCGTCACCGGCGCAGCCGACCCGTCACCTGATTCGATCATGGAACCCAATCGGCGAGAAACACATTGAACTCCCCGGACTCCTTCGCACCCCGGTCCGACACCCATACCAGGGTCTTCCCGTCCGGCGAGAACATGGGAAAGCTGTTGAAGTGTCCATCGAACGTCAACCGCTCCTGCCCGGATCCGTCTTCGTTGACGAGATAGAGGTGAAAATCCGGTCGGCCCGATTCGTTCCGCGTCTCCACATTCGACGCAAAAATCACCCGATGGCCGTCGGGGTGGAAAAACGGTGAGAAGTTTGAGGCGCCGTTATTGGTCACCTGCTGCTTATTCGACCCGTCGGCATTCATGATAAAAATTTCCAGCCGCCCGGGCTCGACCAGATTTTGAGCCAGCAGCGCTTTGTACTGATCCAGCTCCTCCTGATTGCTTGGATGCTGGGCGCGATAGACGATTCGCTTGCTGTCGGGCGAGAAGAACGCGCCGCCGTCGTATCCGATCTCCTGCGTCAACCGTCGAGGGTGGGTCCCGTCCAGATCCATTGCGTAGATATCCAAATCCCCGTCGCGCATGGAAGTCCATACGATGGTCTTGCCGTTGGGAGAGACCGTGGCCTCGGCATCGTACCCCGGCGTGTTCGTCAACCGTTGCGGATCCAGTCCGTCGATCCGGACGGAAAAGAGATCGTAGTCATCCAACGCCCAGCGATAGGCGCCTCCGTCGCGCTTCGGCTTCGGAGGACAATTGGGACCTCGCAGGTGGGTGGAGGAGTACAGGACCCGGCGATCGCCGGGGAAAAAATATCCGCAGGTCGTAGTGCCGGAACCGGTACTGACCATCCGAATCGTGTCGCTTCCGAGATCCATCACGTACATTTGATAACACCCGAGCGGGATGTCGGACGGATGCATCGCTGCGGCAAACGTGTCTTTCATCCAATTGTTCGTGGACTGAAAAATCAGTTTATTGCCGCTGAAGGAAAAGTAGGCCTCGGCATTTTGGCGACCGAACGTCAGCTGCCGGATATTCGTCAGATGTCGTTCCGACGAGGCAGCGGATTTCGCCGGGGCCTGCGCAAGCTTCGGCTCAGCTGCCGCCGATGGAACCATCGAGGTGGCAACCAGCGCGAGTCCCAGCATCCCGATCATGGCCACCTTAACGTGTTTCAATTGGCACCTCTGCACTCATCGTATCCTCCCAATCTCCCCGTGCAACCACGGCTCCGTCATGAAAGACCACATAACTCTGCCACCCGTAAAAAAACAAGAGTCGGGCCACACGCCCGAGCGCCTGAGGCGTCACTCCATACAGCAGGGTCACCACACTGCCGGGATACTCATCGCGCCGACAGGAAACCAGCAACGCCATGGTGGCGCCTTCGTACGTCTTACCCTCCACGGAAAATCCGTCCTCGAGGAGACGGACACGTTCGCCGCAAGAGCGAAACGCTTCTGCCGCCCCCGGATTCTCGCGCGGATCACCCAGCAACAGCAACGATCCCGGTGGCGCAGGCCGGTTGCCCTCACGTGATTCCAACACAGCCGTGCGCGCGGCACCAGGCTTCGCCGCTTCCTGTGCGGCGATACGCTGGAGGATGTCGCCGAACGGGCCCGGTTTCCCCGCGGAGTCTTGGGCCAAGACAACGGTTCGCTGTCCATCCGTCACATACAGATTCAGCATGGGAGCCATCTCGCTCCGTGCCACACGCCGGAACAGATGATAATCCGGATCCAACCGGACTGCCGACGGCAGCTCCGCAAGGGGGACGACGAGGTCCTGCTGTGCGGCGCTCAATGGAACGCGGACGCGCTGGGTGCGCCCCTCACTCAACACGAACTCTAGCTCCACTGGAGCCCGATAAGGCTCGTCGCGCTGAGCGATATCGACCGTCGCCTCGACGACGTTCGCGTGGCCGGATGCGCCGGAGATACTCTGCGCTCGAAGGCCGGACAGGGCGAGGTCCGGTATACCGGCATGCTCGACCCACTGGGCAAAAAACCATCGCAGGTCGCGACCCGCCTCTTCCTGAAAGGTCCGCTCCAAATCACTCCAATCGGCCACTGCCCCAAGATACCGTTCCGGAATGCGCTTCAGCGCCCGCCAAAATGCCGCATCACCCACTTCCTGCCTCAGCGCATGAAAGACCATGGCGGATTTCTGGTAGCCGATGGCATTGTCTTTCTCGTCGCTCTTTTGCGCAAACTTCTTAAGCGGGTATCCTTCATGAGGACGCACGTAGACGGAATAACCCAGCAGCATCAACCGCCGTTGCTCACGAGCCTGCGCCTCGTCGCCGGTCAACTCGTGATAGTAGTAGTTGGACAAGTAGGTCGTCAGCCCCTCCACCCAGTTGCCCTGACTCACCCGGTTGAAAACCCCATTGCCGATCCAGGAATGCACGATCTCATGCCCCAAAGCATACGGTTGCGTATAGTGACGCTTGATGACCCCGCTTCCCAGCAGCGTAAAGGACGGCATACCCAATCCGCTCGAGAAAAAGTTTTCGACGACGGCAAATTGTGAAAAGGGGTAGGCGCCCAGCAGCGGGATATAGGCGTCGAGATATCTGGCCGATGCATCGAGGTACTCATCGGCCAGCGCGGCCTCGTCCGGGAAGAGATACGTCGCCAGCTGAATCGACTGCCCGGATTGCGCCTTCCAGGCGCGAGTCTTGACCACAAACCGGTTGGCCACCACCGTCAGCGCTTCGCTTTTCGTAGAAACAATCCATCTCGAGGCGTCGGCCTGAGCCGTGCCCTGCGTGACGGCGGCCCACCCTTCAGGCAGCATGATGTTTACGTCATAGGTGGCCAACGAATCGTCGAGGTCCGGGTACCACTGGCTCTCGCTGCTGAGGTACACCCCTTCAGGGCCGATGTGGCCGGCTGTTTCGCTCGGCGTAACAAACCGCAGGTGGCGCGGATCTCGGGGAGGATCATCAATCACCCCATGATAGACAAAATTGAGCCGTATCGATCCCCCTGCCAGATTCGCGGGCGGCTGCTTCAGGATAATGCGCTGCGACTCCGCCTTACTTGACGCGCTGTCCCTTACAAATAGAATCGCGGGTGCGGACTCGCAGGGGTCCTGACAATGCGTGAGATCCTCGACCCGTTCCAACACGAGTGTCGGTGCAAGGGAAAATGCCAGTTCCTGACCGGGAGCTGCTCCCGCAACGGTCACTCGATCCGTCGCGACCAGTTGATGGGAATCAGGACGTAATTCAAGGGTAAGCTGATGATGTTCAATCGTCGGATGCTGGAGGACTGACTCGGCGAGTACAGGCGCAGGCAGGAAACAAATTGTGAGCAGACCCAAACGGATGAGGCGATACAAACCAGTCACCCTTCACCGGCACCCCGAGGTGGACGGTGAAGATTAACACTCCCGACAGACCATCACAAGCTGGATAGCCATCAACGCCCGCTCCAAATCAATGGGCTTATCCAGCACCTCTTGCGGACCCAACGCCCAGGCCTCGGCCAGTAAGGAGTCGTTGTGATGTCCGCCCAAAATGATCGTCCGGCCGGCAAAGTCTCGTGCCGCCAACGCCCGCAAGACCTCGACCCCGTTCATCTCCGGCATAGCGAGATCCAGGATCAATAAATCCGGTGCCGAGTCGCCAATCAGCCGTAACGCTTCGCGACCATCCTGCGCGGCTCGAACCTGGTAGCCGCGAAGGCTGAGAAATCGCACCAGGAGGTCGCGCGCCATCACATCATCATCAACCACAAGGATCTGCTCATCAGGAAGCTGGTCCATCTCTTCCGCGGCACGGGACTGCTCAGATGATGCCTGTCGCCTCGCCTGCTGCGCCACACGGTGAACGGCTCCGATGAGCACATCCAGCGACAGCCCTTTTCGCAGAAAATCCGTGACGTGCAACTCACGCGCCTGATTCTCCAACTGCTCCGTCGCGCCACCCCCGAGGATAATCACCCCGGCGCGCGGGTCGTGCGCTCGGATTTCCTTGAGCACCGCCAGACCATCCATTTCCGGCATGCGCAAATCAAGGAGCGTCACCAGTGGACGAAGCTGTCGAAACAGTTCGACACCTTCGCGTCCGCTGGTCGCAATATTGACCTGATACCCGTGACGGGCGAGTGCCATCTGCAACAGGTCGCAGTGCAACCGATCATCGTCGATCACCAGTAACGTGCTCATAATCTCATCCTGTATGTGCCTCACGGCCAATGGCGACAAGGCCGCACAGCGGAAGCAGCCCGTTAGAGAAAGCCTAACATGGGCTCGACGGGATGAGAAGCAATTGAGTGAAAGCGTCTGAGGGGGGGCCTTTAGTGAGGGCTAGAACAACGCGTCGACAAATGCCTTGGCATCAAAGTCCTGCAGGTCCTCGACCGATTCACCGACTCCGATCAGCCGAACCGGAATTTTGAACGTGTCGGCAATGGCCACTACGATGCCGCCACGCGCCGTGCCATCCAGCTTCGTCAGGGCGATTCCGGTCACCCCGACAGCCTCATGGAACTGTCTCGCTTGAGCAATGGCATTCTGCCCGACTGTCGCATCCAACACGAGCAACACTTCATGAGGCGCCCCCTGGCACTCTTGGGCAACGATACGCTTGATCTTTCGCAACTCGTCCATCAGGTTTGTTTTGGTATGCAGCCGCCCAGCCGTATCGATCAACACGACATCTGAGCCACGCGCTTTCGCAGCCGTTATCCCGTCATAAGCGACGGCAGCGGGATCCGCACCCGGACGATGGCGAATGACATCGACCTCGATGCGGTCCGCCCTCACCTGCAATTGGTCAATCGCGGCCGCCCGGAAGGTGTCGCCGGCCACGAGCAATGGCTTTTTCCCCTGTTGACGAAATTGTTGGGTCAACTTGGCCACCGTCGTCGTCTTGCCGACCCCGTTGACTCCCACAGCCAGGATCACAAAGGGACGCGGCCCTTGCGCCACTAGTTGCTCCATCGAGGCGGATTGTGTCGGAAGAAGAATTTGCAGCACGGATTGTCGCAGGAGATCTCGCACTTTATCGGCCGACGAAAAATTACCGCCCCGCATCTGAGCCCGCAGCTGCCCCATCACACGTTCCACGACCGGCATACCCAGGTCTGCGCTGATCAGGGCCACCTCCAGCTCATCCAGCAGCGCCGGATCAGCCGCCCGCCCCAGGAGTCGATCCAGCTGTCCCGTGACCGCATCCCGTGTTTTAGAGAGCCCTGCACTTAGTTTCTGAAACCAACCCACCGCGTACCTCACCCTCTCGTCAAGCCATCCGACTGATTGATGAACGATCCAACCTAGGATTTGTCGAATACGGTGATCAAGTTCTGCATCATACCCGATCTGATCCGTGCGACACCAATAGCCGTGGAACGGGAGCGATGGCTCGAAGCACGGCCTTTTCACGCCGAGTCATGCGCTGCGCCTCCGCCTCGCTGCGCTCGTGATCATATCCGCACAAGTGGAGCACGCCATGAATCAGCAGCACGGCTAACTCGTGGTCAACGCCCTGCTCATGCCGACGCGCCTGACGAATGGCTTGCGGGAGAGAAATGACGACGTCACCGAGCAGAGATGAGGATGGCCCAGGCCCTTCCCTGGTCGAGAACGCCAGCACATCCGTTGTCTTGTCACGATGACGAAAGGTTCGATTTAGGCGCTGCATCCTCACGTCGCCGACGATCTCAAGGCTCAACAGCGCCTCGGCTTCGCCGACGGCTTGCAGTACCTGCAGGGCGAGTTTTTTGAGTGCCCCGAGACGGAGGTGGCACCTCCTCAGCCGCATGCCGATCACAACCGGCATTAATGCGACTGGCCCCAGGAACCTGTGGAAGGAGACGCGGGACGAGTGGGCTTAGAATCCACGCGATGGCCCTTGGTCTGAGCCTCGCCTTTTCGTTGTTGAGCCGGATGCGCAGGACCAGCCGTGTGACGATCGTAGGCTTTGATGATCTCCTGGACAAGGCGATGCCGAACAACGTCTCGCTCATCGAAGTAGACAAACTCGATCCCGGCAATGTCCTGAAGAATATCGCGCACCTCGATGAGACCCGACACCCGATCGGACGGCAGATCGATCTGCGTGATGTCCCCCGTCACGACGGCCTTCGAATGAAATCCCAGCCGTGTGAGGAACATCTTCATTTGTTCGGCGGTCGCGTTTTGCGCTTCGTCCAAGATCACAAATGAATCGTTCAGTGTGCGACCACGCATGAAGGCCAGGGGCGCGATTTCGATGTCCCCTCGCTCGATCAGGCGGTTGGCCCGCTCCATATCCATCATGTCGAACAGCGCGTCATAGAGTGGCCGAAGGTACGGATTGACCTTGGCATACATATCGCCAGGCAAATACCCGAGCTTCTCGCCAGCTTCGACGGCGGGCCGCGCAAGGATGATGCGGCTCACATCTTTCTTCATCAGCGCACTGACCGCCATAGCCATGGCCAAGTAGGTCTTGCCCGTGCCCGCAGGGCCGATACCGATCACGATGTCGTGTTTTTCGATCGCGTCCAGATAGTATTTTTGGGTCGGAGTCTTCGGAACGATGAACCGCTTCCGTGTCACGATGGGGGAAGCGCTGAATAGCAGTTCTTTGAGGGAAGCGTCCTGGTTATGACGGAGGGCGGTCAGCGCGTGTGTGACGTCGTCGGACCGGAGATCATAACCTTCATTGGTCAACGAAGCGAGCTCATTAAGCACCCGCTCGGCCTGCTTGACGGTCTCGGGCGTCCCCTCCACCGTCACTTCTTCACCCCGCGCCGAGCATCGCACCCCGAACTCTTCCTCAATCAACTTGAGGTGTCGATCGTGGTGCCCAAAGAGGGCTGCGGTATTCGTGCCTTCCCGTAGTTTGATCTTGCGCACGCCGGTGTCGAAAACCCCTTTCGTCAAGACGATAGGAAGATTCTAACAAACCGGGAAAGTCTGGAACAAGGGCGGAAGGGGGCGCGCCAGAAAATAAGGAAACCCCCTCGGAACAGATTAGCCTTGGGACGGAGACGCCGTCGGTGACTGAGCCGTGGAGGGAATCGAAAGTTCAAACTCCTGCCAGGCTGTACCGCCCTGACCATCTTCCGCCATCACCTTTACCCGGTGAGTCCCTGTAACACCTGCTGTAACGTTCCACGTCAGTTGGCCCGTCACCTTATCAATCGTCATCCCTGGAGGACCAGTCTCTAACCCATAACTGACGCTATCTCCATCTAGATCCTTCGCCTGGACAACATATTCGTATTGCTCTCGATTTGTTAACGCGGCGGGAGTCGACAGGATTTGTGGTGGGGAATTCCCCAGCACAATCGGCACCGACCGAGCTGGGGCGGCGGGTGCATCCTGATCTCGCGCAACCACTTCGACTGCCACAATATCTTTGCGGCCAAAACCCGTGGTATCAAGAACGTTGTCATCTCCTTCCTTCACTTGCTTGTCGTTTCGCCACCAACGGTACAGGTATTGGATGTCGTCACGGTCTGGATCGACCGCCTCAACTTTGGCAAAGACGCGATTTCCCTTGTCAGGCGAATCCGCCTCAATCGTGACGCGCGAGACGAGAGGCGGAGTATTCACCACAGTCACCGGATCAGTGCGATAGGGGCTACTCTCTACCTGGCCGTCAGAGGCCACCACTTCAAGCGCAACCGTGTCACCCCGCTTCACACGATCTGCCTCGAACTCAAACCCCGTCGCCCCCAGGACCGGGCTTCCGTTCACGATCCACTGAAATCGTGTTACCGGTTCGGTACCGTCTGGATCGTCAACAGCCACATGCGCAGTGATAGGTCCGGCCAAGACGAGAGGATTTGGAACAATGGTTACCAGGCGGACGGTCGGAGGATGGTTAGTCTTTGTGCTGCCTGCGGCACCCGCCCCATCCTGAGGAGATGAGGAACACCCGCCGCAGACAGCAACCGCGAGGACCATCAAACCCAGACGAGTTGCCTGAAGAAAGGCAAGGGGACGGAGTCCCCCCACCCTCTCATGTAGCACCTGCCTCAAAGCGATCATCACATGTTCGTCCATGAGAAGTATCGGCTCCGTGGATCAATCGCAACATTGGCGCCGATGTTCGAGCTCGGTAGGCCTCCAGGAGATCCTCCTCCGAACCCACACGTCGCACAGTCGCCAAAATTTCCCTGACTCATATTGATGAGAAGCCCAAAGGGACTGCCGCCGTCCCGGCCTGAACCCATGTGAACCACGATACCGAACGCCAATCCTTCCCCAAGAGAGCCGAACTTATTGACCGTTTGGTTCGCTCCCGATGTAGCCGTTCCGATAATCGGCTCTTGATACGCACTCCCGGTTTTGTAAAACAGCGCCCAGAGCCGGCTCGTTCCAGACGAGACGCAGATGTCGTTCGTAGGGGTA
>JACOEF010000014.1 GCA_024998705.1 Nitrospira sp. | reverse complement strand
GGAGCAGACGATGGCCAAACGAACGAGACGGACACACTCAGCGGTGTTCAAGGCCTAAGTGGCGCTGGCCGCGATGCACGGTGACAAAACGCTGGCCGAACTGGCTCAGCGATTTGACGTGCATCCCCACCAGATTACGGAGTGGAACCGACCGTAAGCCCCCCCGTCAAGGAGACAGTTTCATGGGAGACGTTCTGGCCTCCACTTGGGCCCGATACGTGACGGGCGGCCGGCCCGCCAACGCATCATGGGGCTGCTCTTCGTTATAACTCTGCAACCATTCGGCACTGATCTCTCGCACCTGCTCCAACGACTCGAACACGTACGCATTGAGCACTTCGGTCCGATACGTCCGGTTGTACCGCTCGATCAAGGCATTCTGATCCGGCTTGCCCGGCTGGATGTGCCACAGCTGAATCGCCCGTTCCGCACACCAGGTGATGAACCGGTCGGCGAGGAATTCGGGACCGTTGTCGAGCCGAATCGCTTGGGGCTGTCCCCGCCAGCTCACCACTTGCTCCAGCACTCGGATCACCCGCTCGGCCGAGAGCGACGTATCGATCTCAATCGCCAATCCTTCCCGGACACCTTCATCCAACACATTGAAGGTCCGGAAGCGGCGGCCGCCGTAGAGCGTGTCGCTCATGAAGTCCACGGCCCACACGACATTGGGCTGAGGCGCCACCACAAGCGGCTGACGTGGACGAAGAGGGAGCCGCTTCTTCGTCCGACGGGGAAGATTCAAGCGGAGCTGGCAGTACACCCGCCACAGCCGCTTGTGATTCCACGGTTGTCCATCCAATCGGAGTCGTCTCCAACACTTCCAGAAACCCCAGCGGCTTTTCGCCGCGATGAGCGTCGTCAACGCCGCGATCACCGGCGCATCCCGCCGAGCCCAGTCCACGAGTGGCCGGTAGTACGTCGCCCGGCCCAACCCGACTGCGCGACAGGCCCGCTGAACTGGAAGGCCGCCCTCCATGACTAGGTGGGCCACGACCTCCCGCCGCTCAGCAGGCCTTAGAGTTTTTTTGCGATGACGTCCTTCAGGGCCGCATTCTCCAGCGAGAGCTCGGCATACATCCGCTTGAGACGGTTATTTTCGTGCTCCAACTCCTTCAGTCGCTTCACGTCCGAGGCCTCGAGCCCGCCGTACTTGGCTTTCCACTTGCAGTAGGTCGCGGAACTGATGCCGTGCTGCCGCCACAACTCGTTGACTGGGCGTCCGGCATCGGCTTCTTTCAGGATCGACACGATCTGCGTTTCGGTCGACCTTCCCCCCGAAAACTAGACCATTGGCAAGGAAGTCCGCCTGTGTTGAGATGGGCCCTACAGGAGGGGGCCATGACACGGAAACGGCACACGGAGGAACAAATCATCGCGGTGCTCAAGGACGCACAAGCCGGCATTGGCGTCCCAGAGCTCTGCCGGAAGCACGGCATCTCGGATGCGACCTTTTATAAATGGCGGACGAAATATGCCGGACTGGAAGTCAGCGACGTGAAGAAGCTTCGCCAGCTGGAAGACGAAAACCGGCGGTTGAAGCAGATGGTCGCAGAGCAAGCGCTGGACATTCAGGCGCTGAAAGCGATCACCGCAAAAAACTGGTAGGGCCCAAGGCGAAGCGAGTGGCGGCTCAGTGGAGTGCCGAGCGCTTTGGGCTCAGTCAGCGACGAGTGTGCCGGCTCCTGGCTTTGGATCGCAATACCCTCCGGTATTGCAGCCGGCCCCCGGACGACGCCGCGCTTCGAACGCGGATTCGGGAGATCGCCGAGCAGAAGCGGCGATATGGTGCTCCGCGTATCTATGTGCGCTTACGACGAGAAGGCTGGCGCGTGAACCATAAGAAAGTGGAACGGGTCTATTATCGCGACGAAGGGCTGTCGCTACGGCGACGACGACGGAAGAAGGCGGCGGCGGTGCCCCGGGTTGCCTTACCCAAGCCCACGCAACCAGGACGTTGTTATGCCATGGACTTTGTCCATGACCGGCTCGTCAGGGGCCGGCGGTTCAAGTGTTTGACGATGACCGATCCGTGCTCCAAAGAGGTGCCGGTGATTGAGGTAGATGTGTCCATTGGTGGGGCCCGGGTGTGCCGGATTCTCGATCGGGTGTTTCTGACTCGCCCGCTGCTCGAGACGTTGATTCTGGATAATGGCCCCGAATTCGCGGGGACCGCACTGGATGCCTGGGCGGCTCAGCACGGCGTCCATCTCCACTTCATTCAGCCGGGGAAGCCGGTACAGAACGCGTTTATTGAAAGCTTCAACGGCAAGTTTCGAGACGAGTGCTTGAACGAGCACTGGGTTGTGACGCTGCAGGAAGCTCAGCTGGTGATTGAAGCCTAGCGGCAGGAATACAATGAGGAGCGGACACACAGTGGAATTGGGGATCTGACACCCCATGAGTTCATTCGGCACCATCAAGCCGGGGCCTATCGGGCACAGGACTCAACGACCTTAGCCGTGGTGTAATAAACGGGGGAAGGTCAGGGAGCTTACGGTCGCTTCATCGACAATAACAGTCCCATACCTGTAAAGTGCTGTCCTTCCTCGGCTTGAGTAGAAGGAATGACAATTCTATGACTAGAGAGCTTCCGGTAGATATTGCCAAAGGATTAGGAATACTTCTCGTGGTGGCAGGGCATACACTTGCTGCTTGGGAGAGCGGACACGAATCGCTTCACAGATTCATCTATTCATTTCACATGCCGCTATTTTTAGGAATAAGCGGCCGGTACATCTCAACAGCTCAATCATTTCGTGAATTCATAGCAACGAAAGCTGCTCGAATTATAGTGCCGTTTCTATTTTGGACCCTAGTGTATTTTATTTTTGAGCATGTGAAGGACACTCTAAAAATGATGGCGGGTTCAACAAACTCTTTTCTGCCACTTCTGGACGACAATGAGTTGGTTGCTCTGGTGCATATCCCTTTGTACGCAAACTGGACCGCGCTCAATTCCGCCGGAGTCTTCGTCGATCTCTGGTTTTTACCGGCACTCTTCAGCATGGTCATTATCATGCGAGTACTGGTCATTTGCGCTACAGATATACATCCGGGCTTTATGTTCCTCGTAACGATGGTTCCTTCATACCTGATGACTGAACTCTCTTCCAGTTTTGGCATGCATCCCCTCGCCATTTGGGGCATCGACATCGCAATTGCAGCACTTCCATTTGTCTATCTATTTCGACTGCGACATTTTATTTATTCACAAAGCATCCTAATCCTCCTCCCCCTGATACTGACCACCTGGTATTTCTCTAAGGATACGGATGTGGCGATGGCAACACTTACCGTTTCCAACTATCCCAAATTTCTCATCGCCGCGTGTACCGGCATCGCCGTCATACTTTTGCTGTCGAAGAAACTTGAAACCTCGCCACTGGGATCAGTACTGAGCAAATTTGGTCAACGATCTTATGCAATCTATGTAACGTCAGGGATAGTTGGATACTTGGTCGGGACTCTGACAAAGTTTCCATTTCTTGGCACGGGTGACATGGCGAATACTGTCAAATGCACTCTCGTTCTGGCATCAACGTATTTTCTATACCCACTGATTGGCTCCAGCAACTATTTGAGAATGCTCGCACTAGGTGAACCGTTTCCCTCAAAGGCCCTGAAGCAAGGCTAATCTAAGCCGACGTCACCCCCTGATTGAGTAGCGCGGCGATTTAGAGTCCAATCCACCACTAGGAAGGAGATTGGAGTTGAAGCAGCGGTTTTCCGAGGGACAGATTATCGGGTTTTTGCGAGAGGGTGTGACGTCGGAACCGGACGCAACACTCTAGCCTTGCGAGGAAATTACAAGGATCCGTGCTAAAGACCGCCAGAAAGGGAAACAACGTCACCGCCATTACGTGTCAGGAGTCTTGCGACGCGTGGCAGAATCTCGAAACGTTCGGCCCCAGCCTTTCCGACCGAATCCAAGAAATCCCAATATCTCGATTGAAAGCCGCCAAGGGAGAAATACTGCGATATAAGGAATACCAGCTAACGTCTTTAACGGTGACTGCGTGTGCATCACGCCCAAAAGAAAATACCCGCCCAATGAGCCAAGTACTGCCACTGACCACGGAAAAAGAAATCCCCATGCGGGCTCCTGCCTCAGGAATAGGCTACAGACAATGGCAAACAGGGTCATGGAGGCCTGACTCGAATAGTTTGGAGCAGCCAAGGTGACAGCCCCGTCAATTAAATTGGCTTTACCGCGTGACAGACCTTGCAAGAAAAGTCGTCGCGCACCGTTTGTCATCACCGCATACTTTCCTGTCGCCCATCGCAATCGCTGGCGGGAAGCCTGCTTGAGACCTTTGGACTCCCGAGCAAAAACTCGAGCCAAGGGGTTGAAATGAATCATGACGTCATTCAGCAGCAGTGACACTGAAAACTCCCAATCTTCCGCCACCGAGAAAGCCGACCAGCCATGTTGATCCACAACGGTTCGACTCAAGCACATCCCTGTTCCACTCAGCATTGCTGAGCAGCCGATTGCCTCTTTTCCTCCATAGAACAAAAAGTTTCGCAGGACACTCGTCACCGCAATCACACGGGTAAACGGAGTTTCCCATGGATTAGAGAGGTAGTTGTACCCCTGCTGGACCTCATGCCCTTTTGCAAGCGCGTCGTCAAAAGCCTCTAACAACCGTGAATCTGCAAGACAGTCTGCGTCAACGATGACCAACGCATCGAATACCACACCTTGCTTCCGGAGCACCTGCATTGCCCAGGACATAGCCGCACCTTTTCCGCCAGGCCCTTCATTGCGTTCTAAGCACTGCGCACCACCGGCCCGCGCCACCTTTGCCGTGTCGTCAGCACAGCGATCCGCAATCACGACGATATGGACGAGATCGTTGGGATACTGCAGGGAGGACAAACTCTGCAGAGTCTCCGGCAACCCATCTTCTTCATTGTGAGCCGGAATAAGAATCAGAAAACGAGTCGTACGGGCTCTCCTCTGGTCCGACGGAGAAGCCTTGTGCAAGATCGCAAGAATCGCGTGAGCCCATTGGTAGAGGGAAAAAAATGAAATTACTCCCAACACCATGAGGCAGAGGGCACCAAATAAGTGTGTCATAGTGTCAGTTTACCGGGTTGCTGCTCGGAACAACATTCCCCAATACCTTTTCGTACAATCCTACCGTTTTTTCGGCCATAATTTGCGCATTAAACTCTTCTTCTACACGAGTTCGCCCGGCCTTACCAATACGAACCGCCATCGCCTGGTCTTCAATCAATTGTTGAATGAACCTCGCCAGCGACAACGCATCCGCCGGCTCAGCCAGCAAGCCCGTTTCTCCATGGGCGATGACCTCGGGAATTCCTCCCACGCGAGTCGCCACAACAGGCCGCTGCAGGGCTAGCGCCTCCAGCAACACCATTGGAATGCCTTCATGCAGAGACGGTAATACAAACACATCCATCATGTTGATGAAATCGTAGGCTGGTGAGTGATGGCCCGCGAATATCACGGCCTCCCCCAAACCCAGTCGTGCAACCTCTGACTCGAGTTGTCCACGCAACGGGCCATCTCCGACCACTAGTAGCATCACATTACGATTCGATTCCCGTAGAACTCGCAGCGCCTCCAGCAATACAGCATGGCCCTTTACCGGAACAAGCCGCCCTACGGTTCCGATCAGGATTACCTTGTCGTCTACGCGCCATTCTCTACGTTTCTGCGTCCTCGGAGTGCTTACCTGAACGGCTTCCAAATCAATCCCATTATGGATGCGTACCACGTGATTCGCCCCATAGATCTGGATCAGCTGTTTTTCGATATCCGAGGATACGGCAACCACCCTATCGATAAGTCGCCGAGTCACAAACCTGTCGACCATCGTGTAGAGGAGCATTCTCAGGTTTCTCAATCCGCTGAATGGTTCAGGCATTCCATGCACGACCCTGACTATATGAGGCACCCCCACATATCGCGCAACCGTAGCGCCAAGAATGGAATCTTTGTACTTGTGGGTATGCACAATATCAGGCCCAATGTGCCGAAAGGTCTTCGCCAGGCGATTCGCTATCGCGATGGGAGCATGGTGCGTCTCAGGAATGACGGAAACTGACAGCGGGAGTTTACGAAGTTCTTCGGCTAACCTGCCCTCATTGAATAGAATGATCGACCATTCAAATTCGTTCGATCTGACCAGGTGGGTCATAAGTGACAACAGCTGCACTTCCGCCCCAGCCCATAAATCCCCCATCGCCACATGACAGACCTTCACGCGGGCGCTTTGCCTTTTAGGCTTATGCACGGCGCCCGACCTCCGACATCATGGCTCCCACTCTTTCTCATTGGAATCCATACGCGTACGACACACTCTCTCACCTGCTCTCATACAGAATCACGGATTCGACCGCAGGCACGTATCGTAAAGCGATTGATAGGCATGCACCATGGTCTGCAGGCTGAACCTGCCCTCCGCCCGACGTTTACCCCGCCCTGCAAACTGTGTGGCCTGCTCTCTATTCGCGAGTAATGTAGTGAGCCTCGCCGCCAACGCTTGACTATCCTTGGGGGGGACGAGAAAACCCGTCTCGCCGTCGAGCACAATTTCAGGATTCCCGCCTACCCGTGTAGCAATCACAGGTTTTCCGGCCATCATTGCCTCAAGAATTGCCATCGAGAGTCCCTCTGATAACGAGGGAAGAACGAAAACGTCCAGCAAGGCAAGAATTCTCGGGATATCCTGCCGCAAACCAAGAAAGTGTACTCGTTTGTCCAGGCCAAGCCGAAAGACTTGATCCTTTAATTCAGTTTCAAGTTGACCTCTCCCCGCAAAGATGAAGGAGGTGTTGGGACATTTCTTCAGAACTTCAGGAATACCCTCAATCAGATACTGATGCCCTTTCACAGGGTATAAATTCCCCACCACACCAACAATCTGATCCTCCTCTGGCAAACGTAGCTCTTTTCTGCACGCATCAATGTCTGCCTTCCTGGGCGGTGGGGGCACATCCACACCGTTGTAGAGGACTGTGATTCGCTCCGAACAAACCCCAACCTTCTCCACAATAAACTGCTTCAAGTCCTCTGAAACCGCCACCATAGTCGCTCGCCGGCTGACCCACCGATAAGCGAGGCGGCGTCTGAGTTTCTCCCAGAAGTAGTGTTTTCCGTGAACGGTCGCCACGAGAGGAATCCCGGAAATGGCCGCAACGAATGCCCCCTGCACATTCGCATCAAACCCATGCGCGTGAATCAGGTCAACATGCTCATCTTTCAGCAGCCGCCTAAATCGAATGGCCCAGCGCCAATCTGTCATACCGTGCGTGGGAATAATATGAGTGGGGATCCCTCGGCTTTCACTTCGTTCCTGAATCCATCCCTGACGAAACAAACACAGGACGGCCCGATATCGCGCAGGATCCAGGGAAGCAGCCAGATTGTTGATGACTCGCTCAGTTCCCCCGGGACCGCTGCTTGTCGAAAGAAACAGAATTGTTTGAATCATTGTTTGCGCGGCATGCCCAGCCCACTCTGCTCATCTACCATGTGCAGAGAGACGAACCCCACCTCTTCGGATCGCCTCGCACGGCACGACCATTAATGGCGTAATCTCACGGCGCGGGGACGCCCCCAAAGAGACACTTTCGGTGTTAGAGTCGAGGTAGTGCTAGTATCCAGCTGATTGACCGTATAGGCCTGAGTGGAATTTCGAAGGGCTACCGCCAACCCCATCAAAATCCAGAAGGTTGGGTAATACAGGGTGGAGATAAACGCGCTCGTCGTGAGATAGCCTATCATGCCGCCTAAAATTGCATTTCCAAACAAGACGGCGCGTTCCAATTCAGGATCACTCCCCTGCTTCTTTTCATGCCATCCCCCCACCCTGCGCGGCACAACGGCCAAGAACTGACGCACTCTCGTGTCACGATAGTTAAAGTATATCATCGTACTGAAAAGGATCACTCCCACAAGTCCGAGTTCCGGTAACAACGTAAAGTAGAGCGAATGCGCCTGACGCCCAGATAATGACTTAGTTTGCCAGGTTCTTCCTCCAAGATATTCCCCGATCGTCCAGGGGAAGTTCGCCTGACCGACACCGAAAACAGGATTAGCCAGAAACATTTCCCATCCTATTCCCCATGTGAACATTCGCTGCCCAGCCGTACCACTCTCCATTGTG
>JACOEF010000799.1 GCA_024998705.1 Nitrospira sp. | reverse complement strand
GGGGGAATTCACTATGCCCTGGGGCGAACTGGCGGCCGCCTCGGTGGTAGCAACTCTTCCATTGATCGTGGTCGTGCTGTTATGTCAACGATGGATTGTGAGCGGGTTGTCCGCCGGCGCGGTCAAAGGCTAGCAGAATGTTGAAATGGACTTCCTGCGGCCTTACTGGACAGCCTCTTAAAACATTCTGTGCGCACTGTTACCTATGATCTGATAGGGAGATGGCTGTGGCTGAACTGGAATTGCGTGGCATCTTAAAATCGTTTGGTGCCCAGCCTGTGCTGCGATATCTCGCTACGAGTTCCTAATGGAAGCTTCACGATTCTGCTCGGGCCTTCCGGTTGTGGCAAATCGACGCTCCTGCGCATCATTGCCGGGCTCGACAACCAGACGTCGGGACAGGTGCTCATCGACGGGAAGGAGGTCGACCACCTGCCGCCGGCGGAGCGCGACATCGCGATGGTCTTTCAGCAGTACGCGCTGTATCCGCACCTTTCGGTTCGCGAGAATCTCGCCTTTGCCCTCACCATACGACGCACTCCGCGCCGGGTGATCGATGAACGAATCGCCGAAGCGGCACAGTTGCTGGACATTGAGCCGCTGCTGGATCGCAAACCCAAGGACCTCTCCGGTGGGCAACGACAACGGGTCGCCATGGGACGGGCGATCGTGCGTAAGCCGAAGCTGTTCCTGTTCGATGAACCGCTCTCCAACCTGGATGCACAGCTGCGCACGTCGATGCGCATCGAGCTCAAAAAGCTCCAGCAGCGCCTGCAGGCCACGATGATCTATGTCACCCACGACCAGGTGGAAGCCATGACGCTGGGCGATCGCATCGTGGTCATCGAGGGTGGACGCATCCGCCAGGCGGATGACCCCCATCGCACATACACCGCACCGGCCGACCCCTTCGTCGCCTCCTTCATCGGCACACCACCGATGAACCTCTGGGAAGGCACCCTCACGACAAAAGACGGCGCAACCGTCTTTCGAAGTCAGGATCTGACCCTTCCGCTGCCGGCAAGGCTGAGCGCACCTCACGCGGCGGAGAATTCGGCCGCCACGCTCGGCATTCGCCCGGAGGACATCACGATCAGAGAATCGCCGGACGCCTTGCAGGCCACAGGAACGGTGGAGCTGGTGGAGGACCTGGGGGCAGACCTGTTGCTGCATTGCCGGATCGGTGAACTTCGTCTCGTGGTGCGTGCGGCCCGACGCACCGACAAGATCCAGGGACAAACAGTGACACTCTTTTTCCCTCTCGATAAATTGCATCTCTTCATCGACCACCACCGCTTTGACTCGCCCGCCGCCATACCAAAAGCCTGAACCGGCTGGCCGAAAAATACGATAAGCCGAACGAGTGTCGGCGGAAGTTGCGCGTCGACTAAACATTTCATCCGGCCCGGAGGATGACGTGACCGAATGGGGCAGCGGCAAACTCACGCACCGCGTGAATATCAACGTTCTCAAGATACGGATAGTCCTGTAGAAAATCTTCTTGAGAGACTCCAGCCGCAAGAAGAGCCAACAGATCCTTCACCCGCGCATTTTCCCTTGGTGGCAGCAATTGCATAGGATCTAACTCTACGTTGCGTCGACGCCTTGAGTGCTATCTGATGCAGCAGATCAATATTCGCAGATGGAGGGGAATTTCATAACCAACAAAAAACCGCCACCGGGCGCCTTGAGACAGCTCGTCATGAGGACTACCTGGTCGTGCGTATTCACAGTGAACCTTACCAAGAGTTCGGTGCGGAACTGATGCTGTTACTCGAAGGTTTGCTGGATCGCGTGGACAAGGATCCAGACATCGGCGCGGTTGTGTTCACCAGCGGATGGTCACAACTGAAAGATTGAGGTCATTGCTTGACTTTCTCTCGCAGAACTATTTTATGCAGAGGGATGGACCTTGATCGGCACGCCCCTCACGCAAGCTGTTCGGCATCCATCTTGAGCG
>JACOEF010000331.1 GCA_024998705.1 Nitrospira sp. | reverse complement strand
GTGCGTCATGCATGGCGCGCTGGACGATACGATCTGTGCTATCGCCACCCCTCCCGGCGAAGGGGGAATCGGGGTTGTCCGCATCAGCGGACTTCACGCCCTTGATATCGCTTCTCGAGTCGTTCGCCTCCGGTCCGGCAAGTCCCTTCACGACCTTCGAACTCATGTCATGGCGCTGGCAGATGTTTGCTCGCCGGGTATAGCACCCGCCCTTCCTCGCGAGACCGAATCACGCCCGCATGCCGTGTTGGATGAGGCGCTCGTGGTCGTGATGAAAGGGCCGCATTCGTATACCGGAGAGGATGTTGTCGAGGTGCAGTGCCATGGTGGGCCAGTGGTGCTGGATCAGCTGTGCCGGAGCTTGATCTCCTCAGGGGCCAGGCTGGCTATGCCGGGAGAGTTTACCAAGCGAGCCTTTCTCAATGGACGGCTGGATCTTGCGCAGGCGGAGGCCGTACTCGATACGATTCGCGCGAAAACTGTACGAAGCCTGGCGATTGCTCAATCGCAACGGCGCGGCGAGTTGTCCCGTGAGGCGGAGGAGACCCGGTCGGCCTTGGTGGTGGCGTTGGCGCATATCGAGGCCGCGCTGGATTTTGCGGAAGAGGATATTGCGTTCGTTCGCCAGGACGAGCTTCTGCACCTTCTTGATGAGACCGTGATCAAGCTCCGGCGGTTGGTGCGGTCCGGGCAGGAGGGCCGGCTCTGGAGAGAAGGCGCCGCTGTGGCGATTCTGGGGCGCCCAAACGTCGGCAAGTCGAGCTTGATGAACGCTCTGCTGCAGAGCGACCGAGCGATTGTCACGCCGATCCCCGGCACGACGCGGGACATGTTAGAAGAGGTCGTTAGTATCCATGGTATTCCGGTTCGACTCTTCGACACGGCCGGTATCCGGGCAACAGACGACCCAGTCGAAGCCGAAGGCATTCGTCGGAGCCACCTCGCATGGGAAGACGCGGATTTGGCGCTGATTCTGTTGGACGGTTCGCAACCGTTGACGGAGAGTGATCGACTGTTGCTTCGTCGTCAGGAGGCCGCGCAGGCGTTGTTGGTCGTGAATAAGTGCGACCTGCCGTCTCGTATCTCGAAAGAAGACCTTAGCCGTGCCTGCCCGGTGAACGCCGGTGTGCTTGAAATCTCAGCAAAAATGCAGATCGGGCTGGATGGATTGCGTGATGCGATCAGTCACCGGTTGATGCCTGGACATTTGGAGCCTCAAGAGGCGGTTCTGGTCACCAATCTCCGGCATGCCACCGCTTTTGAACGAGCCCTGCAAGCTGTTGAGCAGGCCAGGCAGTCGGTAGACGCAGGACGTGCAGGCGAATTGGTGGCCATGGATCTTCGCATTGCCGCCGACGCCTTGGGAGAAATCACCGGCGCCATTACCACCGACGAAATTCTGGAACGGATTTTCGCCGAGTTTTGTATCGGAAAATGAAGGGGATCATGTCGTGACAGAACAGTGTGATGTCATCGTCGTTGGGGGAGGCCATGCCGGATGTGAAGCGGCCCTGGCGGCGGCCCGCATGGGGGCCCACACGATCCTGCTCACGATGGATCCGGACCGGATCGCTCAGATGTCCTGCAATCCTGCGATCGGCGGCATTGCCAAGGGACATCTGGTCAAAGAGATCGATGCATTGGGCGGAGAGATGGGGAGGAATACGGACCAGGCAGGCATCCAGTTTCGCATGATCAACACCAGTAAGGGCCCGGCCGTCCGCGCCTTGCGCGCGCAATGCGACAAAAAGGTCTATCGTCACGTCATGCAGCGCACGCTCCGTGCACAGTCGGCACTCGAGATCCGGGGCGGGACGGTGGATCGCATTCTCACCCGGTCCGGGACTGTGACCGGTATCGTGACGGAGGCCGGGACGCACATTCATGCAAAGGCTATCGTCCTCACATCGGGAACGTTTCTGAAGGGGTTGATCCATATTGGTCTGAGTCATTTTCCAGCCGGTCGTGCCGGGGAGGCCTCCGCGGAGCATCTTTCCGATTGCATGCGTGATTTTGGCTTTGAGGTTGGTCGGCTGAAGACCGGGACTCCACCCCGCCTTGATCGCGATTCTATCGATTTTTCTGTGATGGAATTGCAGCCGGGGGATGACCCTCCGCCGCCGTTCTCTTGCCGCACACAACGCGTGTCCCTGCCGCAGGTGCCTTGTTATTTGACCTACACGAACTCACAAACGCATGATATTATTGCTAAAAATATCGATAGATCGCCGTTGTTCAGTGGGGTGATTGATTCTGTGGGTCCCCGGTATTGTCCGTCGATCGAAGATAAGGTCGTGAGATTTGCCGATAAAGACCGGCATCAAATCTTTATCGAGCCGGAAGGTTTGGATACGAACGAATTTTACCCGAATGGAATTTCAACTAGTCTCCCGGTCGATGTGCAGGCAGCCATGCTGAAGACCATTCCAGGTCTTGAGCAGGCTACAATGCTCAAGCCGGGGTATGCGGTCGAATATGATTATTTTCCTCCACGCCAACTCCACAATTCGCTAGAGACGAAATTAGTTGCGGGCCTGTACCACGCCGGCCAAATCAACGGAACCTCCGGGTATGAAGAGGCCGGTGCCCAGGGAATCATGGCGGGAATCAACGCTGCCTTGCGGCTGCGTGGTGAAGAGCCGCTCGTGCTGGATCGGTCGCAGGCCTATATTGGCGTGTTAATTGATGATTTAATCACGAAAGATGCCAGAGAGCCCTATCGGATGTTCACATCGCGGGCGGAGTACCGCCTTCTTCTTCGCCATGACAATGCGGATCTTCGTCTGATGGACATCGGGCACCGTATTGGATTGGTGCCTGATGAGGTGCACGGGAAGCTAGAGGTGAAGCGGTCTACTCTGGAGCGGGAGGTTCGTCGCCTCAAGGAGACGCGGCCCAAAATGACTCCTGATGTGAGGCAGCTCATGGGGGAGGCAGAGGTAGGAGCGGTAGCTCCGACGCAATCCTTGGCCGAGATTCTCAGGCGTCAGGACATGACGTACGAAAAAATGGTTGCAGTCTTCGGCGGCGCAGGTATCGACGATCTTGATATCGTGGACGCGATTCAGCTCGAGGTGAAATACGAGGGGTATATCAAGCGGCAGCTGCAGCAAATTCAGCGATCGGAGAAATTGGAGCACCGTGCCATTCCAGATCAATTTGATTATGACGGAATTACTGGTTTTTCAGGCGAAGTCAGGGAGAAGCTCAAACGCGTAAAGCCTGCATCGATCGGACAGGCTTCGCGTATTTCCGGTGTGACGCCCGCCGCTATTTCCCTCCTGCTGGTTGCCGTTGAAAGGTATCGGCGTCAGCCATCCTTATGAGGCTGTTATGCAGGATTGTCGAAATTGATGTTCTCTAGCCCGCGCACCCAGTTTCATGGAAGAACCTGCTTGACCACCCCGGTTGTTTTCGCGTAAGTGTTCCACGTGGAACACGACGAAGTTCAATTCGCAACATCTCTTCAGTCTTTTGCCGCGGATCTCTCTCTTTTTATCCCTGATTCTTCGGTTGCCTATTTCTATCGCTATCTTAGTGAGCTGAAGAAATGGAATAGGGCCATCAATCTCACGGCTATCGATGATGACCGAGAGATTCTGGTGAAGCACTTTATTGATTCGGTGGCTTGCCTGAAAGTTATTGATATTAATGATAAAAGTGAGTTGCTTGATGTCGGGTCAGGGGCAGGATTTCCGGCATTTCCCATAAAATTTGTACGGCCTCAATTGTCGGTTGAGCTGCTTGGGCCGAGCGAGAAAAAGGGGGCGTTCCTGCGATACGTCGTCGGATCTCTCGGCCTGCAGGAGGTGACTGTGGCGACGGCCAAATTGGAAGATTACGTCAATCGAATCCATGTTCAGGGGCGGTTTGATTACATTGTGGTGAGGGCCTTTAAGGTGGATCACCTCGGAGTGGAGCTTTCGGCACTGCTTAAGCCTGCCGGAAAGCTTGTCTTGTACCGTGCGGAAAGGGTTGGGCCAAGGTTTGGACTTGCCGGCCTTGCTTTGGTCGAGGAAGTCGAGTATGAGCTTCCTGCGAAGTACGGGCATCGAGTGCTGTCGGTGTTTGCAAAGTCCATTGGGTGATGTGGTGTTACACGTGGAACATTGAGACGCAAATATCTTTGTTTTTGGTGGATAGGGGAACTACATGGCTCGAATCATTGCTGTCGCAAATCAAAAGGGTGGAGTGGGGAAAACGACCACTTCCGTGAATCTTGCCGCAGCGTTGGCAATCGAGGGAGGATCGGTTCTTCTTGTCGATATTGACCCGCAGGGAAACGCAACGAGCGGGCTTGGCGTCGACGCCATGGCGCTCACGAAGACGATCTACAATGCGTTGATTAGTAAAGACAGTATTGAGTCTCTGGTCATGCAGACTGGAGTCAATGGGTTGTCGATTGTCCCATCGAATTCCCATCTCGCCGGTGCCGAGGTGGAGCTGGTGAATATGGAAGATAGGGAGCAGCGCCTCAAAGAGGCTTTGGCTGAGGTGGCCGACCGATACGACACGATCCTGCTGGATTGCCCGCCCGCCCTCGGCCTTCTGACCATCAACGCGATGGTCGCTGCCCATTCAGTGCTGATTCCGGTGCAATGCGAATACTATGCGATGGAAGGTCTGGGTCGACTGATGGAGAGTATTCAACGCCTTCGGCAGTCTCTCAATCCAGGACTGGAAATCGAGGGTATTGTGCTCACGATGTACGATGCGCGTAACTCGCTTGCTCGCCAGGTCGTCGAGCAGATCCGTGGGCATTTCGGGGAGAGCGTATATCAGACGATGATTCCGCGCAATGTGACGTGGGCCGAGGCGCCGAGCTACGGTCGTCCGGCCTTGTTGTACAACATGGAATCAGCCGGTGCCCAAGCATATCTATCCCTAGCCAAGGAGTTTGTCGTCCATGGAGAAAAAAGCCCTCGGTAGAGGTCTCGACGCACTGCTGCCGACCGGCCGGACAACGGCGGAGCCGGAGCGTGGTGACGTGCAGGAATTGCGGCTCGAAGCGATTGTTCCAAACCGCTTTCAACCACGCCAGCAATTCTCAGAAGTCGAACTGGCCGAGCTGACCGCCTCGTTGAAGCAGAATGGCTTGCTGCAACCGATTCTGGTGCGACGAAAAGGTGACGGTATCTATGGGTTGATCGCCGGTGAACGTCGCCTGAGAGCTGCTAAGTTAGCGGGAATGCAGAAGATTCCAGCTCTCGTGCGAAATGTGTCCGATCAGGAATCGATGGTGTTGGCGTTGGTGGAAAACCTCCAGCGCGACGATCTGAATCCTATGGAGACTGCTCGGGCCTACCAACGCATGCTGAATGAATTCGGGCTGACCCAAGAGGCGATCGCTCAGAAGGTGGCGTGCGACCGGTCGTCCGTGGCGAACCTGTTGCGATTGATGTCGCTGCCATCAGAGATACAACACATGATCGAGTCCGATCAGTTGTCCACGGGCCATGCCAAAGTGATTCTCGGGCTGATGACCCCGGCTGCTCAGCTCAGTTTGGCCACACAGATTGTGAGCGGGCAGCTGTCCGTCCGCGAAGCAGAGCGGTTAGTGCAGGAACATGCGGAGGCGAGAAAGCCGGGGAAGCGTCCGGTTCGTGTGCCATTGCGGTCCGATCTTGAAGAGCGACTGCAGAAACGTCTGGGTACCAGCGTGGATGTTCAGAAGGGGCGACGGGGCGGTAAGATCGTGATTCATTATTTTTCGCCGGAAGAATTAGACGGGGTGGTCGAGCGGTTGCTCAATGGATAGCTGCCATATTTTCAGAGCAGATTTTCTCTACTTGACCGGAGTAGAATGCCCTCAGAATTTGCGAACAGGGAGTGAAGTCAGTCGACGGTAGTGCGCACGACCTCCGGTCGGGGGGTAAGTTGTTGTCATTTGTGGGAGGTGCAAGAAATGGCATGGATTAGTAAGGACAAGCCAGAAGGGAAGCGTCAGGCCGGACAAAGTGAGGGAACTGAAATGGAAAATCTGGAATCCACGGCACCGCGTGAAGGGAACGAAGAGATCAATGCCTTTGTCGGGAAAGGCGTCAGCTTCAAGGGCGTCATTTCCTATAACGGCACTGTGCGAATCGATGGCAATCTGGATGGAGAAATTCATACGGAGGGCGTCTTGCTGGTCGGAGAGGATGCGGTCCTGACCGCCAAGATTACGGCCGGTACCGTGGTGTGCAAGGGGAAGATCACCGGTGACATCAGTGCGCGGGAGAAGGTCAAGTTGCGCGCACCTGCCGTGGTGAATGCCGGCGTGAAGGCGCCGTTGCTCGCGATGGAAGAAGGGGTGGTTTTCAACGGCACATTGGAAATGAGCCAGTCGGGGACGCGCGAGCCGCAGGGGCAGGGGGCCACGCGAGGACAGGGTGTCAAGCTGGTCAACGGATAACTCGGCTCAACGACGAATTCGTTGGACAGATTGTGACGTGCCTTGTAAGCCAGAGGTGGGCACAGCAAGGTTTCATTCAGCCTGCGCCCCGACCGTGAGCAGTTCTGGGGTGTGCGAAGGAGGATGCCGATGTGGGGTGAGACCAAAAAACAGCCTGTCGCGGAAGACGATAAGTTTACCTTCCTTGGCAAGGGCACCAGCTTCAAGGGCATTGTCACCTTTGATGGGACCGTCCGTATCTATGGCCGTGTCGAAGGTGAAGTGCATACAGGCGGAGCGGTGATCGTCGGAGAAAGCGCAGTCATCAAGGGCGTGATTGCTGCCGGGTCCGTTTCGATCAGCGGGCGCGTGAAGGGATCGGTCACTGCGCTTCAGAAGGTGGAGATTCAGAAGCCCGGGATTCTCATCGGAGATATTCAGAGCCCGGCGATCATGATCGAGGAAGGTGCGCATTTTCACGGCATGAGTAATATGGGCGCTGAAAAGTGGACAGAGGACGAGTCCTCTGAATTCGGTGCTCCGCAGGATCCCGGCGTGCGCGACCTCGTAGCCCATCGCGGCAAAGTCAAAACGCAAGAGCCCTAAGTACTCGGCCCAGTGGTTCTCCGGTATCATCTATGACAGGTCAGACCGTATTGCTCGGGATGAGCGGCGGAGTGGATAGCTCCGTCGCTGCCTCTCTGCTCGTGCAGCAGGGGTACGAGGTCCATGGCGTCACGCTCCAGGTATGGGAGCATGAGGATGACCAGGTCGCCGCATCCAAGCGTTGGGAAGAGCGGGGATGCTGCAAGATCGGTATCGCGAGGTATGTCGCGCAGCGTCTACGTATTCCTTATGAGGTAGTCGATCGTCGCGAAGTCTTTCAGCAGGGCGTGATCGATGACTTTGTCGCCGGCTATGCCTCCGGCACCACGCCCAATCCCTGTGTGCGGTGCAATGAGCGGGTGAAATTGCGTTCCCTGTATGCCTTAGCGCGAGAGCGAGGCATGGACTATGTGGCAACGGGACACTATGCCCGCGTGCAGCAGAGCGATGGGCAGTGGTCGCTACACCGGGCCCTCGACGCGCGCAAGGACCAAAGTTATTTTCTCTATCGGATCAATCCTGCCTGGCTGCCGCAGCTGCTCTTTCCGGTCGGCCACATGCAGAAGCGGGACGTGTGGCAAGAGGCCGAGTCACTGGGATTGCCCGTGGAGGAGCTCAAGGAAAGCCAAGAGATCTGCTTCGTGAGTCATGGTGACTACCGCACATTCATCGAGCGGGAAATGCCGGAGGCGAAGAAGGCCGGAGACTTTGTGGGTGTGGACGGCGAGGTCCTGGGCCGGCACGAAGGCATCGCGTTCTATACCCCGGGTCAACGTCGAGGTCTGGGTGTTGCTGTGGGGCAGCGGTTGTATGTGCAGAAGGTCGTGCCTGAGTCAGGTCAGGTGGTATTGTGCGCGGAAGATCAATTGGTGCAGTCGGATTGTCAGGTCAGCGATCTGAGTCTTTTTGATCACGCCATCGGCCGACAGCCGGTTGAGGCGGAAGTGAAGATTCGCTACGCCACTCCATCCAGTCTTGCCACACTTCTGCCGTCTGAAAGTGGCACGCTCCAGGTCCGATTTCATCAGCCACAGCGCGCTCTCAGTCCTGGACAGTCCGCCGTGTTTTATGATGGTGACCGTGTGCTCGGCGGCGGTATCATTCAACGCCCCTAGGCAGTGGGCCTTGTCTGGTTTCCTTTCAGCCCTTCGCTGATCAAGACGACCGATGCACTGAACGGTGTCGTACGTCGGGCAGGACTGGAGCGGTTCTGGGCCCTATCCCCATCCTTCTCACCCTCCGATCTCATGCATCCCTTCTTGACAGTACCCGCTATTGAATGCTAACTTGGCGCGCTTTTTGTCGTGCCCACCGCACGCAAGCTTCCCGTTTTATCAAAACACGGTTAACCGTAGCGGATAGTCCATTGTGATTAAGACAGCCGTCGCACGTCGATACGCAAAAGCTCTGTTCGAACTTCTTGATACACCCAGCATCGAGCCCGCCCGCGCGGCGTTGCACGGGCTCGGAGAGGCCTTTACGCAGTCTGCTGCGTTGCGCCACGCCATCGCCTCTCCTGTGTTCCCGGAAGACACCAAACTGGGTGTGCTGATTGAACTGGCCACTCGATTGGGGTGCCCACCGGTCGGAAAAAGATTCCTCGATCAATTGGTGCGGAAAAATCGAGTCAGTTTCCTGCCGGACATCGCCGAGGCCTTCGCCAAGCTCGTGGATGAATCCAAGGGGACGCAACAGGTCCTCGTGTCTTCCGCGCATGCCTTGCCTGTGACCGAGCAGGAGCGAATCACTACCCGATTGCGCGATCTTTTGAAGCGCGACGTCGATGTCACCTTCCATACAGAACCTGAACATGTCGCCGGCCTCCACATCCGCCTGGGCAGCACCGTCGTAGACAGCACGGTCCGGGGCCGACTGAGCGCCATGCAGCGT
>JACOEF010000798.1 GCA_024998705.1 Nitrospira sp. | reverse complement strand
GCCATAGCCATCCTCAATAATAGAGTGTGAGCCGTCTATTCGGTCGTGCAATCGGTCACCATAACAAAGCGCGGCTCGATTCACAACCGCGCGAGGAAGACCCAGTCCCATGATTCGACATCACCTGCTCCGACACCGATTCTCCCACGCCGTCCTCGCGACGCTGCTCCTGTCTCTGCTCGCATGGATGGCTCCCGCCTCTGCCCTTGCCGACGACCGCGAACAGCGGGACCTGGTCGATCAGAGCCGCATGACCTTCACCAACTTTCTGGCCGACTCCAACATGTCCTGGTTTCGCAACCACCTCAAAGACGCCAAGGGGTTATTCATCGTCCCGCAATACATGAAAGGCGCGTTGATCTATGGCGCAGCCGGCGGCAGCGGCGTCTTCGTGGCCAAGGACGAGAAGACCGGCGAATGGAGCGAGCCAGCCTTCTTCACGATGGGAGCCGCCAGTTTCGGCTTTCAATTCGGCGCGCAGATGTCGGAGGTTGTGTTGCTCGTCCTGACGCAACGTGGGGTCGATTCACTGCTGCTCGGCAATTTCAAACTAGGGGCGGATGGATCGGTCGCCGTCGGACCCGTCGGAGCCGGCGTCTCCGGCGCAACCACGCCGAATCTAAGCGCGGACCTGCTGTCGTTCGTGCGGGCCAAGGGCCTATTCGCGGGCGTGTCGTTGGAAGGGGCAGCGCTGATATCACGCGATGAGTGGAGTCGGACCTACTACGGCAAGCCGGTCACGCCGACCGACATCGTGATTCGCCACGAGGTGAACAATCCGCATTCGGACGTGCTGCGAACGGAAATCCGGAACGCGATTGAGGGGAAATAACCCGTATCCCTCAGCCCGAAATCCAACCCGTTGGATACTTTGACTCAAGCGGCAATTACAGGGAATGCAGCACCTGGGCGCCCGCCCTCGCCTTCGCTGCCAGGTCGGCGAGACCGGCGCGAGCCTCTTCCGCATTGCGCACAGGATCGGTGAAGGCAAATCGTCCGCCCTGCATCCGGTCGGGTGTTTTGACCCGCAGGTGAAATCCCACTCGGTCCATCGTCGTGATACTCGCCTGTTGCGCATCGAGATTGCCGCAGGCGTGGGCGAGCAGCAACAGCGTCTCCTGCTGTGCCGTGTTGATCTCGCGGATGAGGTCCGCTGCGGTCTCTGCCAATGGATCGACCGCAGCGGTCATGTAGTCGGCCGGTGCCACCCATCCCATCGAACCGAACCCGCCGACGAAATAAATATCTGCGATGGCCATGCGAAAAAAACCGAAGTCGTTGAAGTCCACCCAATAGGCTGCGTTGGCATGCCGGGCCAGATACCGTTCGCGAACCGGAGCGCTCTCTTCTTGCGGGACGCGCGTCACCGACCCCATCAACGTGACCCGGGCAGCCCCCAGAGGATCGGTTCTGCTTTCCGGCGGCGTGACGAGCAAACTGGCACGCGGATCACCGAGGAGGTTTTGCGTGTGCATCGCCATGGTGCTGATGAGAAAGCTCGGCTGGCCTTGATCGTCTAATCCATAAGGCATCACCGAGCCGAAAGGCCAACCCGGCTGCTTGCGCGAAATGGTCGAGAGCCCGCCTGTCTGCTGCAAATAGACCAGCG
>JACOEF010000238.1 GCA_024998705.1 Nitrospira sp. | reverse complement strand
CTCGACCACCCAGTCGTACAGCGGCCGGTGGTCTTCAAATTCCAGCGTGCAGATCGAATGGGTGATGCCTTCCATCGCGTCGGAAAGGGGATGCGCAAAGTCGTAGGCCGGATAGATGCACCAAGTCGTGCCGGTGCGGTAATGGGCGACGTGCCGGATTCGATACAGCACGAGATCGCGGAGATTGATATTCGGCGAGGCCATGTCGATTTTGGCCCGCAGGACATGGGCCCCGTCTGGAAATTCGCCGGCACGCATCCGTCGAAACAGGTCCAGGTTTTCTTCGACGCTCCGGGTGCGGAAGGGGCTGGCTTGGCCGGGCTCGGTCAGGGTTCCTCGGTATTTACGCATGTCGTCGGCTGTGAGGCTGTCGACATAGGCGAGGCCTTTCTGAATCAGGCCCAGGGCATAGCCGTAGAGGCGCTCAAAGTAATCCGATGCGAAGAACATTTTGCCCTGCCAGTCGAAGCCGAGCCAGCGGACATCGTCCTGAATGGCCTGCACGTATTCAGGATCTTCAGTTGTTGGATTGGTATCATCCATGCGGAGATGGCATCGGCCGCCAGGATTTTCATTCGCGATGCCGAAGTTCAGGCAAATCGACTTGGCATGGCCGATGTGGAGATACCCGTTCGGTTCCGGCGGAAAGCGGGTCACGACCCGGCCGGCATGTTTACCGGTCGCGCGATCGGCTGCGACGATCTCGCGGATGAAATCTGAACGGGTCGGCGGTTCCGGTGGGGTAGACATGGTCGTGGCGATTCCGTCGAGTTGCAGATGATGAAACGCGCCTCGTTCTATCACAGAACGGCGGGGTGGGAGAAGAGGGCCCGGCGTATCGGATCGTAACGAGTTGATTTTTTCTGGATCGATTGCAATGACTATTTTAGAATCAAAGTTCTGTGACAGACGGATTATCTACTGGGCGAGTGGTAATGGAGAGAAGACTATGAGTGGTCGATGGAGCGCATGGGGACTGGTCGTGCTGCTCGGCATCATCTGGGTCGGCGGAATTCAGGCGGCGGAGCCGGACTCCCTGGAGGGTTGTCGGGCCCAACCGTTCGACGCCAAGATGCAGTGTTATCAGCGGCATCTGGAAACAGTGCTCCAAGCAGAAGGCACGGAGCACGCGCTGACTGTATTGGAGCAGATCACCGCCCAGGATCCTGAGGCGTTGCGGGAAGCTCATCCGCTCGTGCATCACGTCGGCCAACGTTCGTTTGCGCACTACGGCACGGCGCCGCTCGCGTTGTCGCACTGTCGCGATGTGTTTTGGTCGGGCTGTTACCACGGGGTCCTGCAGGCGTTTCTCAGCAGTCTTCCGAACGTTGAGCCGCAGCACATTCTGCTGCTGTGTCCGATCAGCGAGACCGTCTCAGCCTATTCATTTCAGCGCTATAACTGTCTCCATGGGCTGGGCCATGGCCTGACCATTCAGTTTCGCTTTGATGTGCTCAAGAGCCTGGCCTTTTGTGATGCCTTGCCGGGGAGTTGGGACCGGGAGTCCTGCTATGGGGGCGTCTTCATGGAAAACATCGTGACGTTTCAGCAGGCCCAACGGGCGCAACCGGTCGGGGCGCAGCCGGTCGGCGACCATCACCATCATGAGGCGACGAGTTTCCTCAATCCCCAAGATCTCTTGTACCCCTGTTCCGTGTTGAATGAGAAATATCTGCGGGCCTGTTATCTCATGCAAACCTCCGCGGTACTGACGTTTCTGAATTATGATTTTGCGCAGGCCTTCACGCAGTGCGCCCGCGTGGAAGGTGAACATCAGACGACCTGCTATCGAAGCCTCGGTCGTGACATCAGCGGCTACACGCTGCGCGATGCGGTGCGAGTCAATGAATTGTGTCGGCTGGGGCAGGCCGACCAGATCCGGCAATGTTTTATCGGGGCCGTGAAGGACTTTATTCTCACTGATGCCAGCCCCGACCCGGGGCTGGCGCTCTGCCGCAGCCTGGATGGGCCGTTCAAAAAAGACTGTTATGCCACCGTGGGTGAAATGGTGATTCCTCTTTTCGACGACAAAGAGAAACGTGCGCAAGCCTGCCGTAAGGGCGAAGACGAGTTTGTCGCTGCCTGCCTCGAAGTCGCCACGGCTTTTTAGTTCGGGCCATTCGGAACTCCCCTTCCGGCCACGCCGATGGGGTCCTGCTCCTGATCAGCACCGTATCTCATGAAGCGCGAAGCATCCCTCGGCGCGGACAAGCACACATGGCGCTTGGTTGGTAGCAGCGCGCCGATCCCTTCGTTTCTGCCCTGCACCATTCGCGACCGGCCACAGGTTCGCCTGCGACGAGATACGAACGACGCTTCACGGTCGCCGAGGGTTTCGCACGGCATGCGTGCGATGTCAGGCGGTGGGCGGTGCCGAGACCTGGATCACATTGAAGTCTTTTTGTGCCACGACGCGGCCGTGTATGCGGAGGCGAAACTCATAGCGACCTGGGGCGGGGAACAGGAGTGCGGGGATATTGATGCCGAAGTCGGAAATCTGCAGACGGTCGCCGACGACGACTTCAGGGAGCGATGCGCGGCAGACGAGTTGATCTGTGTTCACGTACACCAGGTCGATTTCGAAGTGATACGTCCCCTCGGCGTCGGTCATGCAGAAGTAGAGGCCGAGCTGCTGGTGCTGAAATGGGAATGTCACCGCATGGAGGTGGGTGAAGAGGCCGATCAGAGATTTTTTCTTGGTCAGACTATCTTCGATGATGCAGTCGCAGACCAGGAAGGCCTGCACGCTGGGAGTCGAGACATCAGTCATGTGACCCGACCGACTTCAGCCGAGCACCGCTGTGCCGCCGCGGGCTTCGAACACATCGCCAAACAGCGTATGGGTGGATCCGATGCGGCAGAAGTGTGAGGTGATTTCGATCAGTTGCCCGCGGTGCGAATAGAATTTTCCTGTTGCCACATGGACTTTTCCCCCGGGGGCCACGGCGGCTTCTAAGACCGTCTCGCCGGATTCCTGGTCCGTGACTTTGAGCCATGGCAAGTTGGGGAAGAGGGTCGGTGGGGACTCGCTTGTATCGAGGGAGAAGCGGTTGCCGTCGTTAAACGCCCAGCGATTGCGCCGTAGATGAGCGACATGATTGCCGCTGCCGTCATAGAGATCGATGGTCAGTAGGATGCGCTCCTGATCCGGCGCGAGCTCCAGCACAAGTTGTTCTTTGCCTTGAATCTGAATGACCCCGTTGGTGTTCCGGAAAATGTTGGAGCCGAGCCGGATTTCCAAGCGGGGCTTCTGCCGTTCCGATTCGGCCTCGTGGGAGGGATGTGCTGGGTCCGGGTTGCGTAGTTCCATGCGTAGAGAGCTAGGGGAACCCGAGAATCTGTTGCGCGACGCATTCGACCAGACGTTCTTGTCTGCACAAGTGGGAAGCAAAGTAGGCTCTTAGCAGGACGCTGTCAAGTCCGTTCTGGTCGTGACTATGGAGAGGCGGGGCCTTCGCGCTCGTCCAAATCGGTAGCTGAGACGCAGACGGTGATTTCCTGTTCGGATTGGTCACGTAGTGGAATGGTAAGGACCTGGGACACCGCTCCTCCGCCGGTCTTTTGTGACGCGGGGACGACCTTCGCGATGACGGGCCCATCCCCGGCGTTATAATAAATGGTCGTGTGGGACAGGTTGGTCAGCGGTTTGCCG
>JACOEF010000797.1 GCA_024998705.1 Nitrospira sp. | reverse complement strand
CGACGAGATACGAGCGACGCGTCACTCACGACGTTATACGTCCAAGTTCCGGACTTCCAACGCATGTTGCTGAATGAAATTGCGGCGGGGTTCCACTTCGTCGCCCATCAGGATCGTGAAAATCTCGTCCACGCCGGTCACGTCTTCCAGTTTGACCCGCAGCAGCGTCCGCTTCTCCGGATCCATCGTGGTCTCCCACAGCTGGCTCGGATTCATCTCGCCGAGACCTTTGTAGCGTTGAATATTCAGCCCCTGTTTGCCTTCCTCCAGGATTGCCTGCACCAGTTCGGCCGAGCCGTTCTTGTGAACGTCGGCTCCCTTGATCTTGATCTTGTAGGGCGGCTTGCCCAACCCCATCGCTGAAGGCGCCTGCTTTTGGAGCTCGCGGAAGTCGGCAGACCCGACCAGTTCATGCGTCACGTCCAGTTGATAGGCGATCCCGCCCGTGG
>JACOEF010000796.1 GCA_024998705.1 Nitrospira sp. | reverse complement strand
TCATCAATCGACTGCAGCCGGAATTGCTCTGCTTTTTTGTGCCGGAATCGGCGAAAACGCAGGTCGAGGAGGCGGTGCAACCGCTGGTGCAACAGATGCCGAAGCGCTGGGACTGGGTGGTGACACCCGATCCGGCCGACGTGATCGTCTGTCATCAGGCCTTGTCACGAACCATTCACGACCTGTTTCGCAATTGGGCCGTGCAGGTGGGTGAGGTCGTGGTCGATTTGACGGGAGCGACCCCCGCCATGGCCGCGGCGCTGGCGACGGTCAGCCAGCCTTGGACATCGCGAGTCATCAGTCTGGTTGATGCGGCGGGTCGTGAAGAAGGTGAAGCGATCGCCATCGGCGGCCTGACCAAATATTGGCTGCAAGGCAATCCCTGGGATGAGTCGGCGGTGGTGGTGCGCCGTGAGGCCAGCGAGGCCTTCAATCACGGTTCGTTCAGGGCCGCCGCGACCCTGTTTCATACGCTGGAAGCTCGCGTGAGTGGTGGGCAGAAGCCCCTCTATCGAGCCTTGGGGGAATTGTCCTCGGGCTACGGGTTGTGGGAGCAGTTTCATTACCGCCAGGCCTGGGACAAACTGAAGACTTCGCTGAAGGCGCTCGACATGGCGTCGCTCTGGGGTGGGCCGCCCGGGTTAAAGGCGCTCCTGCCGTTGATCAAAGCCAATAACGGATTCTTGGAAAAGCTGGTGCTGGATCCCGCTGACGTGAAGGACGGTGTGGTGCTCGACTTGTTGGCGCATGCCCATCGTCGCGCCCATGTGGATCATGATTATGAACGGGCCATGGTGGCGCTCGTGCGCGCGATGGAAGCCTGCGCTCAGCGGCAACTCTTCAAGCAGTACAAGATCAAGACTTGGGATGTGCAGCCGGAGCAATTGCCCGAGGCGATGCGGGACACCTGCCGCACCTGTTACCTGGACGATGTGGACGGGAAGTATAAGCTCCCGTTGCAGAGCCAGTTCCGGGCATTGGCCGGTCTGGGTGATCAGATGGGGCAGGCGTTTCTCCGCGATTGGCCCAAGATGAAGCCGCTCCTCGATGCCGCCAACCATGCCGTGTTGGGCCACGGGTTTGAGGCGATCAAAGCCGAACGCGTGCAGCAGCTGTCCGATGTGGTGATGAAACTCATCAGCGTGAGCGAGTCCTCGCTGCCGAAGTTTCCTGTCCTCAGTCTCTAGCCGACAGTCGTTCGTGAAGCGTGAAGCGTATCTCGTTGGGCCCAGGCGTCCGGATGGAAAAGATACGAAATTTTCGGGATCTTGAAATATGGAAGCTGGGGAAGAGTATCGTGGTCGATGTCTATCGAGTCACCAAGGGGTTCCCCAAGGAAGAACTCTACGGATTGGTGTCACAAATGCGACGCGCAGCGGTATCGATTCCCTCAAATATAGCGGAGGGATTTAATCGGAAGCATAATGCGGAATACCGACAATTTCTCTATGTCGCGCTTGGGTCTTGTGCTGAATTGGAAACTCACGTTGAAATCGCTCACGACCTCGCATTCATTATGGTCGCTCAGCGAGGCGAGCTTCTGGAGCGACTCGACCATGAGTCCAAGATGCTCAGAAATCTCATCAAACGGCTCTGACGAGATACGTTTCACGAGATACGAACGACGATGGAGATTCGCATTTATTACGAGGACACCGATTGCGGCGGGGTGGTGTATTACGCCAAGTATCTGAAGTATTTCGAGCGGGCGCGTACGCACTATCTCGAAGAGCGTGGCCTGTCGGTTGCCGGGTTACGGGACGTCGGGACGCAGTTTATGGTCGTGCATGCTGAGCTCGACTACCGATCGCCGGGGCGTTATGGCGAGACATTGGTTATCGAGACGACACTGGCGTCGGTCAGCCAGGCCTCGTTCACCTTCGCGCATGTCCGGCGGGAACGGAGTAGCGAGCGTCTCGTAGTCGAAGGGTCGGCCAAGTTAGTGGCGGTGGATGAGCAGTTGAAAATAAAGCGGCTCGACAAACCCACTCTGGCTGCGCTACAAGGACCTCCACAGACGAGGAGCTAATGGATAAACTCGGTACATGGCTGGCTGTAACTGGGGTGGCGATCGGTTTCGTCGTCCTTGCCTGGTTGCTTTTCTCCGACAATCCCGCCGACAAGAAAAAGAAGAAACCGTAGGTCCTCCTCGCCTCTCTTCCGGCAAGGGGATGTCTCCTCCGTTGTTGCAGCGTCTAGTCCCCACCGCTAGCTCGCATTATTCATGAGCACTTCTGCTGCAATCGCCGATTCACTGCTACGACGGGCCTTCGGCCGGCGGGCTCGCCCCTTCGGTCCGGCCGCCTCACCGACTCGGCGGCGCGCACAGACGTGGCGCTCTTTCTTCATCTCCCCGTGCGCCCCTCAACGTACTGCACGAGTACGC
>JACOEF010000795.1 GCA_024998705.1 Nitrospira sp. | reverse complement strand
GCGACATCGGAGGGCTCATTGTTGGGCTGTCGGTATTCGGTGCAAGACAGACTTCACCGAATGCCGCCGACGGCGGGATCGGAGTGCTTCCGATCATACGTGGACAGTTAAACGGAGAAATCCCCCTGCATACATTCGAGAACACGGTCGTTGAGATCTCTGCGGCTGCCAATGTCCTCAGACGAACAGCAATAATCCTTCGGCCGAACAAGCCGTTGGAGGTCCACACCGCCCCCAGTTGGGGTAAGTCGGCGGACGGCCGTGTCATGTTGGCGATCCGTCATGGTCATCCCGACAGTACGCCCGTCTCGCTGGTCTCGTTTCCCGGTGGTGTTGATCTGACCGTCCGCCAGATATCGCTCAGGGGGGGCTACGACAAAACCTCGGAGACCGACTGCGAGAGCTTTCTCGAACTCGCTCTGGTCGACGGCAACGTGACGATGTCATTGTCCGAGGCCGACGGATTTCTGGCTGGGACGATCGGTCGGGATCAAATAGATGCGTCTTTCGACCTCCTTCTCGGCTGGACAAGCCAACGAGGCATCTACTTCGAAGGCAGCGGCGGTTTAGATGTGACCTTGACGTTGAACAAGTGCGTAGGGCCGCTGCAGGTGCAGGCGCTGCGTTTGGGCTTTGATGTGCAGGGGGAGGGATTGGATGCGTAAGCCTCCGTAACCGGCACTATCACTATTGGGCCTATAAGGGCCACGATCGATCGGCTGGGTGTGCTGGTGAACGTGTCCTTCGGCGGGGGCAATCTGGGTCTCTTCGGCCTGTCGCCGCGCTTCAAGCCGCCGACGGGCTTGGGCCTGGCGATTGCGACAGCAGGGGTGACCGGCGGCGGATTCCTGGGCTTCGATCCGCAACGGGCCGAATACAGCGGCATGTTGCAGCTGGAGCTGGCCGAGACCATTGCCGTCAAGGCCCTAGGGCTCCTCACCACGAAGCTGCCCGACGGCAGCAAGGGCTATTCGCTCGTGATTCTGTTGACCGCCGAAGGCTTCGCACCGATTCCCGTCGGCTTCGGTTTCACCTTAACGGGGATCGGCGGGCTGTTGGGCATCCACCGTACCGTCCGTACGGATGTACTGCGCGAGGGCCTCAAGACCGGCACCTTGAACTCGGTGTTGTTCCCGCCCGATCCGCTGCGGAACGCCCCGCAGATCTTCAGCGACCTGCGCCGCGTATTCCCGCCGACCGCGGGCCGCCATGTGGTCGGACCGATGGTGCAACTGCGCTGGGGGACGCCCACCCTGCTCACCCTCGACTTGGCGCTGCTGGTCGAACTGCCCTC
>JACOEF010000560.1 GCA_024998705.1 Nitrospira sp. | reverse complement strand
GACAGGCTATGAACGACGACGGCTTCGAACGGAGAAGGGGTGACGCAGGCTTCGGTAATCATCCGTTGAAACACTGGCCGCCGGTCATCCGTGGCCGACGCACCAGGCTCAACATATTCAGCGCCCACACTGTGGCCAGATGCCTGGCACCAAGCCCGCATCTGGCTGAGTTGGTCTGGAATGGATAGATCTTTTTCTGCCTGTTTAGTCGTCGAGACCCGCGCATATAACGCCACAATCATGGCCTCACCCCTCTTCCTCTTGGTTCACTACCACCGCTTGAATCAGTTCGACGAGAGACGATTCAATCAATGCGAGCTCTGCATCGGTCACATCGGTCAATTCAAGATCGAAACGGATTGTTACCTCATTTGGTTGAATCTCATGGGACACGCATGGGCCACCACCTTCCGTGCATCATGTATTCCGGCCCATCCCGTTCCGTTCCTCGCCATCCTCAGGCCACCCCAGCCCATCCAACTCCCCTTCCAGGCCCTTCCTTCCAAATGCGTTGAGCGTCACTTTTCGAAATGCCCGATACTGGTCGGGAGGCAACGCAGCCTCAGCCACGTCCAGGATATCCGTGACACGTCGATGAACCAATTCGACGATCTGCGCCTTTTTTACCATTCTCCCAACTCAATGGCCTTCATGCGCTTGCGCACATCGGCCTTCCAGCTCAGTGGATCAAACAGACGATGCAGCCGCTCTCCGAGAAGCTGATAGGCCTCTTCTTCCGTCATCATCTCCTGTTCTTGTTTCACACAGGAAACTGCCGCCATCCGCTTCAGGTAGCCATAAATGCTAATCGTGAGCCGCATGAGCCGTTCATCGAGGACCAGCTCTTTGCCGTCGAGATGCTTCGTTTCCAGCATGTGCAGGGCAGCAATCCGCTGCTGGAGATCGATCCATAAGGGATGCAGAGGCCAACGCGAGCGATTGCTGTCCTCCATTCGAATCCTCAAAGTATCGTGGCTTTCAGCTAAGAAATGCAGCAAGGCCCCTTGCCGTTCCTGCAGATCCACAAAAGTTCGAATCGAGAACCCTTTCAGAAGCGCTTTCCTGATCTGCCATTCAATCCGCCAAACATGCTCATCCTGTCCCCATAACTCGTGAAACCACACCTTGGCACTTTGCTGTCGAATTTCCGCGATCTTGTCATAAACCCGGAGCACCACATCGCCTTTGCCCAACGTAAAGGTTTGAACGGACCCGTTCTCTCGGTGCTGACTGTCCTTATCGGACAGGCTCACAAACGAATCTGCGTCAAAGTCCCGCTCGGCCAGGGAATAGTCGAAGCAGAAATCAACCCGAGAAAGGCTTTCGGGCTGCTGCATTTCACAGCCAACCGACGTGGCCCAGGACACAAACTTGTTATGGAGCGTTGACGCTGATTGTCGCCACAAGGCTTGGCTTCGATAGGTCACGAAACAGGACGGGTTGTTAAACTCTCCCAGTTCAATTTTGAAATCTTCGTTAGACAGCACGAACGGGTAGCCCGAGCTGCTGCCGTAGGGATAGATGAAAAATTCGGTATCTCCAAATGTTACTGCGCGAGGTTCACGGCTTTTACTCATTCGAAGCTGTTCTTTAATGACCGCGAGGGCTCT